>JAOUOQ010000091.1 GCA_029880275.1 Candidatus Aminicenantota bacterium
ACCTCTTCAAGATGGTCCTGCAAATGGTATTCGCTCAAGCGGAGGCGATTGGCACCGAAGGTATTGGCGAGGATGATGTCGGCTCCGGAGGCTACATATTCCTGGTGGATTTTTTCTATTATTTCGGGATGATGGAGATTAAGGGCTTCGGGTAGCTGGTCAAGGGGGAGGAGTCCCCTGTTTTGCAGCAAGGTTCCCATGGCTCCATCCAGCACCAATATTTCCTCGTGCAGGCGGGCTAAGAACTCATCACTCTTCATACCGGTCAACCCCCTCATTAAAATTTCACCAGGGCACCAAAAAATGCATAAAGCCCGGAATCGGCAGCTTTACTCATCAGGTAGCCCTGGGTTTTGTAACCACCCTGTAATATGATGCCGACCTCGGGAGTGAGATAGTGATGAAGCTCTCCCTCCAGATTTCCCCCTCCGCCGGTCTCTAACTGATCCCACCAATCAAGCCTCAATCCCAGATGGGAGTTATCATATTTCAGTAATCTGTCAGCCCCAACGCCCATTCCATACCAGCTCTTTCCTTCAAAGGCTCCCCTTCGGAGATAAAAGTTGAAGTGATGCTTTCCTTTTTTTAGATAGAGGTCCAAATATCTTTCCCCTCCAATGGGGGTGAGGTTGTAACGGGTGCCCCACATTAACTGGATACCCCAGAGGGGGAGCATCGGGAGGGTAAACCTCTCCTTGCCGGTGAGAATATATCTACCGTAATAGTATATCCCCAGCCAGAGGGCGGGGTCGAGGAGATTCCAGATGGCTTCTCTTTTAATCTTCCGATAGTTATCTGCCACCAGGGGGTCTATTTCATCAGGGAAGACACCGTAGTGCCCGTGATATTTATAGTTCATCTCTCCCAGGAAGTGGGCTATATCACCCCCTTCTTTGTATTCCTCGTTAAAAGCCCGGGGGTAAAATCGGGGGTCGGGGGTGCGGTATATATAGTTATTCACCACATATTTATTTATGGCAAAGGATAGCCAGTCATAGCAGTGGAGAGGGTAATCCCCATACATACGCCGCTCCATCTCCCAGGCCATTACCTGATTGCTCTCTATCCCCCCTCCGGTGAACTGGATGAGGTCGCTGATGGTGATATCCCGCAGGCGGAAGCTGGTAAACGCCCTCTTTCTGCTCCAGGGGTGATAAAGGGTATAGGAAGCCTCTCCTCCCAGCTCCCTCACCCGGGCTCCATGCCCGAAGACCTCGTGCTGCACAACGGCAAACCACATGGCGACGGGTAGGTCTATAAGGATACTTTTCCCCAGGCGGAGGGAGACTCCCCAGAGCTTTCCGGTAAAGTATTTCTCTTCAATGGGCAAAAGACCAAACAGCCGGCTCTCGTAACGGTAGGTTATCTGGTGGAGGGTGGTCAGGTCAACTGCCCCCACTGGCATCTGCATTTGGGGATTGAGGATAAAAAGGTACGGCTTTTTGTCATCCGGGGAGCGGCTGGGTTGTTCTGTGCTCCCTTCAGCAGGGCGGTCAAAAGATAATAAAGGTGATGACGAGCATAGCACCCAAACCAGGAGCAGGCAGATATATGCTGCCCATCGAATAGCTTTCATATCCCTCCTTCGGTCTTTGCTGAAGATTTCTGGCGTCCCTCCTAAGCTCTGAAGGTAAAATGTTAAATGTATCTATAAGAAAGGGTTGTTCATCTTCCTCAGAGCGCTTTTATCATCTCTTCGACCAGATGATACTTATCAAAGGGTGGGATGAACAAAAACCCATCGACCAGCCCTTTGACCTGACTGACGAACTCGCACGCAATCTTCAGTCCCTCTCGCATCTCCTCTTCGGGGCTCGATTTCTGCATCCTTTTCAATATATTTTTGGGGATGGTGATGCCGGGTACCTCGTTATGGAGGAATTGGGCATGGCGATAGGAGCGCAATGGTAGGATGCCCACCAGCAGGGGGAGGCGCAGGTGGGCGGTCCTTTTTCGGAAGTGCTCTACCACCTCGATATCGTAAACCGGTTGGCTTTGGGCGAAATCGGCTCCGGATTTTACCTTCCCCTCCAGTCGCTGAATTTCCAGCTCAAGCCCCTCGGCTGCCGGCTTCACCGCTACTCCTATTATAAAAGCGGTAGGGCGACCAATGGGATTATTTGCCAGGTCTTTTCCGTTATTAAGACCTTTTATTATCTTGACTAAACCGATGGAGTCGACATCGAACACAGAGGTCGCTTTGGGAAAGTCGCCGATGGATGAGGGGTCTCCAGTGAGGGCCAGAATAGCGGTGATACCCAGAGCGGAGGCGCCTATCAGCTCCGATTGCAGCCCCAGGAGGTTCCTATCGCGGCAGGTGAAGTGGAGGATAGTCTGCATACCGACCTCCTCCTGAAGAAGATGGGCTAAGGCAATAGAGCTCATTCTCACCCGAGCCATAGGATTGTCGGATATATTGAGAGCGTCAACGCCCAGGGATTTCAATGTCTCTGCTCCTTCCAGCATCTTATTGTAGTCGGAGCATTTGGGTGGGTCGACCTCCACAGTGATGGCAAACTTACCCTGGGTCAGCTTTTCATTGAATCTTCTGGCCTCCACTGCTATTGCAGCTTTGGGAATTTCTGCTGCTCTCACAGCAGAGGTTATGGTAGGGCTTGGGGAGACTCCTCGAGCGGGTTTTTTGCCTCGTACCTGGGGCGCCATGGCGCGGGTGTGTTCGGGGGTGGTCCCGCAGCAGCTCCCGATTATGTTGGCACCTAATTCAACGAAGAGGGAGGCGTATTCCTTGAGATATTCGGGTGATGAGAGGAAAATGGTTTTTCCCTGAACTATGGTAGGGTAGCCGGCATTGGGCATTATAGCGATTTTGACATCCACTTGAGGGATAAAAATACGGGCTAAGTCGTAAGTTTCTTTGGGACCTATGGTGCAGTTGACTCCTACTATATCTGCTCCCGCCTCTTTAACTTTGTTCAGGGAGCTAACCATCTCGTCCCCGAATTTGGTCTTTCCGTCCTCCAGGAAAGTCATCATACACATCACCGGGATGGTGGGGGAGACCTTTTTGGCTGCACTTATGGCCTCCACGGCTTCCAGGAGGCTGGAGATGGTCTCAATCATCAGAAGGTCGACTCCCGCCTCCACCAGATAGCTTATCTGCTCCTGAAAGAGCTGACTGATCTCCTCAACGGTGAGATGCCCGTAGGGCTTGGCTAACACTCCCAATGGACCTACCGAACCGGCTACATAAACCTCCTTTCCGGCAGCTTCCCGGGCGATTTTTACTGCCGCTTTGTTGATCTCCTCAATCGTATCTTCTAAGCCAAAGGCGCGGAGTTTTATGCGGTTGGCTCTGAAGGTGTTGGTCTCTATTATCTGCGCGCCGGCATCAATATATTCCTGGTGAATGGTGCGGACTAACTCGGGGTTGACCAGGTTCTGCTCCTCTCGGCATTTATCATAGGGTACGCCTCTTGAGTTTAGCAGAGTGCCCATTGCCCCATCGCACAGAAGAACCTCTTTTTCCAATCTATCCAGAATATTTTCTTTCATGGTAATTAACCTTTCCGACTACCAGGGTGGCTCCACCATATTCATTTAAAAGTCTTTATTATAATTAATGTTTTTTATCTTACCATAAGGGGTTTTATCTCACAATACTAAAATAGTTAAATTCCCTTCTATTATGTATTACAATTCAAAGAGAGGGAGGTTGACGAAGCCTCTGGTATGTGCTATATTTTGGCAACTTATGAATTTTTTAGATACTTCAGCAACTTTTTGCGTATATAAAGGTGAAGCTTAGTGGATAAGCCTGACAAGCGGTGGGAAGACAGCATTGAGGAAGAAGGGCTTCTCATCAAGAGGTGCCAAAGAGGGGAGTGGCAGGCGTTTGAAGAGCTGGTAGAGCGGAAGCGCCAGCGGATATTCTGGATTGCTTATCAGATAACCGGCGATGAAGAAGGTGCTCTGGATATTACCCAGGAAATTTTTATCAAGTTGTGGAAGGGCATAGGGAGGTTTCAACGGGGGAGAAAATTTGATACCTGGCTTTACAGGATGGTGGTTAATGGGAGTGTCGATTTTCTTCGCAAGAAGAAGAGAGCCGTGGGAGGGGTATTTGTGGTGGAGGGGATGGCTGAGGAGCTTCCCTCCATCCAGCCGAATGCCGAGAAGAAGCTTCTCATCAAAGAGCTGCAGGAGATTTTCAATTATCTTGCCTCCCGTCTCCCCCCTAAGCAGCGGGCAGCTTTTGTGCTCAGGGAGATCCACGGCTTTTCCATCCGGGAGATAGCGAAAATTATGAGAGCAACGCAATCCACCATAAGAAATAACCTTTGGCTGGCCAAGCAGTTCTTGCGAGAGCAGATGGAACGCCATTTCCCGGAATATATAACCTGGATATAAAGAAAAATGAAAGATTGCCAAGAAATTGCTGTTTTAATGGACTCTTACCTCCGGTATGAGCTTTCCGAGGAAGAAACCAAACAGATAGAGAGACACTTAGCTCGATGTCCCAGGTGTTATAAGATGGTCTGCTCACATGAGCCTTCCAAGCTCTTTTCTCTGTTAGCCTTTCAGGAGAAGGAGGAGGGTTTCTGGGAGAGACTCTGGTCTCGGATAAAGGCAGCGATTGAGGGAGAAAAGGCACCGGTTTACCGTTTCAGGTGGAACTATAGAGTTGTTGCCAGCGTAGCAGCCGGACTCCTTATTGCCTTAGTAGCTACCTTTACCTGGTTACATTTTTATCAGCCCGAGAAAGGAGAGGAGCCCTCCCTTATAGCCGAACCCTGGAAGGTAAGCGGAGAAGTGGTCTCTCCGGAGGAAGCCGAGGAGCTGAATAACCGTTATCCCACTGTCGAGAAAGTAGAGAGCCCCGATGTCCGGGTTTATAACCTCCTGTTGGAGGACAAGACTAATCTTATCTTAATATTCGGCTCTGAAATTGACCTTTAGATGTCAGAAGGGGGATGACATGAGAAATTTTCTTCACAGGAGAGAGATAGGGTTAATGCTCTCCTTTATTATAGTGCTATGTTTTGCTGTCACCGCCTTTTGCAATCAGGAGACCTCTGAACAGAAGCTGAAAGAAAAGACTTTTACATTGAGGTTTAGAGACCTCAACGAGGCTACTCTCAAGATCAGACCATTTGTCAGCAACCAGGGGTCTATTCTGATAAGGCCGCAGCAGAAGCAATTAGTGGTCAAAGACCTCCCATACAACCTCGATAAAATAGAGCAGGTGATACGAGCTTTTGATTTTCCGCCAAAACGGCTCATCATCGCCATCCACTTCATTGAAGCCAGTAAAGTTTCCCAGCCGGGCAAGGTCTCTGTAGAGCTGGAAGAGGTTGCCAATAGGCTGAGCGGTGTGCTGAACTTCAACCACTATGAATTGGTGGATAGGGTTATAATGAGGGCAGTGGAGGGAGAGAATTTCCGGCATCAAGCGGGCAATCGTTATTTTATGAGCTTCTATGGAGAGTTTATTGACGATGGTCCGGGGGTTATCAAGTTGCGGAACTTCACACTGTTTAAGAGTGAGCTTCTCCCCAATGGCAAGTACCGATATAAGAAGCTCTTCAGCTCTGCTTTGAACCTGATAAACCAGCAGACCATTGTGGTGGGGGCATCTAAAAGCGAGTTGAGCGACCGCGCCCTGCTGATGGTCATCACCGCCAAAGTTCAGAGGTAAGCATAGAGAGATGGTGTTTTATAGATGCAAGGTGGGCAACTCTGCCGGGGAGATAGTGGAGCAGATTTTCAACGCTCCTAACGAGGAAGTGCTCCGTCAGCAACTGGAGCAGAGGGACTTTTATGTATTCCACATAAAGAAGAAGCTGTCGCTGTTTGAAGGTCTCCCTCTTTGGCGAAGAAAGATCAAGATAGACGACTTCCTGATTTTTAATCATGAGTTAGCCACCCTCATCCGTGCGGGGCTTCCCGTGCTTCAATCCCTGGACATATTAATCAAGCGACGCCCTAAATCGAGGTTTAAGGCCATCCTGCAAGATGTGAGGGAGAAGGTTAAATCTGGCTTCTCCCTGTCGGAGTCGTTTGAAATGCAAGGCGGGGTATTTCCGCGTATTTATATTGCCTCTCTGGTAGCAGGGGAAAAGAGCGGTGATTTAGAGGGTATGCTGAGACGCTATAACAGATATGTGCGAATATTATCTTCTCTGCGCAAGAAGGTGCTTTCTTCTATCGCCTATCCACTGGTTCTTATAGCTCTTTCTATTGGTCTGGTTACTATCTTGCTCACCTATGTTTTTCCAAAATTTTCCCAGTTTTATGCCGAATTCAATGCCCAATTGCCCCTTCTAACCTTATCTTTGATCCGCGTATCATTGTTTATAAAGCAAAATATCGTCTTTATTGCTTTGATTATTATCCTTGCTTTAGCCTTCTTCCAATTGTGGAAGAGGACGGAAAAGGGGGGAATATTTCTCAGTCGGGTGAGGCTCAGGCTCCCGCTGTTTGGTCGTATCTGGCAGAAGTATTCTATCTCCCAGCTGACCCGCAGCCTGGCCACCATGCTGACTGGGGGGATACCGCTGGTCCCTTCTTTGCAGGTTGCTACTCAATCGGTGAGCAACCAGCTGGTTGCCCGTGAAGTTAACAGTGTAGTGGAGAATGTAGTAGAAGGGAAGAGCTTGTCCGACTCTTTAGAGAGGACAGGCCTGATGACTGAAATGACTCTGGAGATGATACAAGTAGGCGAGGAGACTGGCTCTCTTTCTGAGATGTTGAGTAATATATCCGATTTTTACGACGAGGAGATTGATAATAACCTCAATTCTCTTATCTCGCTACTGGAGCCAGTTCTCCTTGTGGGAATGGGGTTAATTGTTGCCGGGATGCTTCTGTCGATGTATCTCCCCTTGTTCAGGGTGATATCGGCAGTGAAGTGAACAGGCGCAGAGGTTTATTTATCATCCTTACTGGAGATTGAGCATTATGGAAGAGGAAAACAAAAACTTGCCAAAAGGAGCAAAGGGGTACTCCTTCTTCAATGAGACGAAAATAGCAGAGGAGGAAGAAGCGAGGCAGTTAGCCCAGAAGCTTCGTCTTGAATACATAGACCTTACAGATTACATAGTCGACCACGACCTCTTTCAGAGAATACCGGTTCAGCTCATGATGAAGTACAATTTTATCCCTCTGGTGAAGAACGAAGCTTCCCTTACCATCGCCATGGCAGACCCCTCGGATATCCTTATGGTCGATGAGATAGAGCTCTTGCTGGGAATCCACATAGAGGTTAAGGTGGGTTGCAAAAGCGCCATCCAGGAGATATTGAAAAAGAGCGAGTCCTCACAGCGGATTCTGGAAGAAGCAACCGAAGGATTCCGTCTGCATCTGATTACCGAGGAAGAAGGACAGCAGGAGAGCCTCTCCATCGATAAGCTGACCCAGGATACCAGCCCCATGATCAGGTTGGTCGATTCCTTTGTCTTCAACGCTATTGAGAGGAGAGCCAGTGATATTCATATTGAGAGCAA
>JAOUOQ010000092.1 GCA_029880275.1 Candidatus Aminicenantota bacterium
AATGAGTGATTTGTCAGGTAAGAAAGAGATTCTGAAGGGGCTGATAAAGAGATTGCACGAGGGTGCCAGGCCCGAGGAGATAAAGGAGGAATTCAGAGAGGTATTAAAGGGCGTCACTCCGGATGAGATAGCCAAGATTGAGGAAGAGCTGGTGAAAGAGGGTATGCCCCGGGAAGAGATTCAAAGACTTTGCGAGGTTCATCTGGCGGTCTTCAGGGAATCGCTGGAGAGGGAAAAGACTTTAGCGCCTGCCGGGCATCCGGTACACATTCTCATGGAAGAGCACAAAATCCTCCTGAACTTCGCCGGTGAACTAAAGAGTATTGCAGGGGAGATGAAGGGGGCAAAGGATTTTGATTCTGTAAGTGATAAGATGCAGCAGCTAAACCATATCGCAGAGCATCTCAAGGAATCAGAAAGCCACTATATACGAGAAGAAAATGTTCTTTTCCCCTATCTTGAAAAACACGGAGTCACCCAGCCTCCGGCAATCATGTGGACCGAGCATAACAAGATAAGGGAGATGAAGGGAAGTCTTTACCGCCTTGTTGATGCGCACAAGGAGATGGCTTTCAAAGATTTCACCAGAAAACTGGAGGAAGCGGCAATCTCACTGGCGGATATGCTCTCCAGCCACTTTTACAAGGAGAATAACATCCTTTTTCCCACTGCTCTGAAAGTGATAACAGGAAGTGAATGGAAAGACATCAGGCATCAATTCGATGAGCTTGGCTATTGCTGTTTCACTCCTGAGCCGCCGGAGCTGGTCGCTGAGGAGAAAGAAGTCCCCACGCCAAATCGTGGAACGGAGGGTATGATTCCTCTGGAAACGGGGACATTTTCCAAAGAAGAGCTGGAAACCATGCTTAACACCCTGCCGGTGGACATCACCTTCGTGGATAAGGAGGACACGGTTCGATACTTCAGCATGTCCAAGGATAGAATTTTCCCCAGAACTAAGGCGATCATTGGTCGGAAAGTGCAGCTATGCCATCCTCAGCAGAGCGTACATGTGGTTAATCAGCTATTAGAGGATTTCAAAAGCGGTCGCCGAAATGAGGCGGAGTTCTGGATTAATGTGGAAGGGAAATTAATCTATATCCGCTACTTTGCGGTCCGCAGCCAGAAGGGGGATTATCTGGGGTGCGTGGAGGTCACTCAGGACATTACCGATATAAAAAAGATTGAAGGAGAAAAGAGATTGTTATAGTGGCAATGTTGTCTAAAATTGGAGAGAATTTCTGGCGTAACGAAGTGAACAAATACAAGATACAAAGGAAGAATAACCGTGTGTGAGAAGCATATTGACAAGTTTAAAGAGGAAAGGGAAAGATTGAACGAGATTGTGATGAAGTACGCCGGCATGGAAATTAAGAGGTTTTACAGTCTCGATTCGCAGGTGTATCGTGAGGGCGCTCTTCCAGCAAAGACCAAGGAGCTAATGGGTCTGGTGGCTTCACTGGTGCTGAGATGTGACGATTGTATCAAGTACCACATCATTCGCTGTAATGAGGAAGGGATAAACGATAAGGAACTTGAAGAAGCGCTGGCTGTGGGTCTTGTTGTCGGCGGTTCCATCACCATTCCGCATCTCAGACGAACACTCCAGGCGTGGGATGAGCTGAAGAAGACATAAGAAATCCGAAGTTCGGTAAAAAGCAAAAAGGAAATATTTATTGAGATAATTTATATATATATTGACTTTGCTATTGGGAGGCAAAATGAAGCTTAGATTGCGTTAAGCATTTATAAGATAACAAGTTATGGGTATAAGATAATAGACACCATATTACTCAAGAATTAAGCGAAACGAGACAAAAACAAAAAAAGTTGCCATAACTGTTGAACTTTCTGAATTTGATGGTATAGTATAACAAGCATCAGAGGTATTTCACCAAGGGGGGGAAGTGAATTTAAAAGCTCTTCACAAAATCGGCTATGGTTTGTATATTGTGGGCTCAAAAAGGGCGAACAGGTTCAATGGGCAAATAGCCAATACGGTTTTTCAAACCACTTCGGAACCTCCCACAGTGGCGGTATGCATAAATAAACAGAATCTGACGCACGAATTTATCAAGGAAAGCAGAGTTTTCAGCGCATCAGTCCTCGCCAAAGAAACGCCGATGAAATTCATAGGTCAATTTGGCTTTAAATCCGGACGGGATATAGATAAATTTCAGGATGTGAAATACAAGGTCGGCGCAACCGGCGCACCCATAGTGCTGGAAAATACCATTAGTTTCTTAGAGGCTGAGGTCATCAATAATGTTGATGTGGGAACACATACGATTTTTATTGGAAAAATAGTTAACGCCGATATTATCAGAGAAGGCGAGCCGATGACCTACGCCTACTATCATGAAGTTAAGAAAGGAAAAGCTCCAAAAACAGCTCCAACATACATCAAGGAAGAGAAGCCAAAGGAGGCAAAGAAGATGGAAAAATATGTGTGCACAGTTTGTGGATATGTCTATGACCCTGATGCAGGTGACCCGGATTCGGGCATAGAACCCGGCACACCCTTTGAAGAGCTGCCGGATGACTGGGTATGCCCCATTTGTGGCGCAGGTAAAGAGGATTTTGAAGAGGAGATTTCAAGTTGACGGTCAGTGAGATAAAACCGGGTATTTACTCAGTAGGTGCGCTTGACTGGGACAGGAGATTGTTCGATGAGCTCATCCCACTGCCGGACGGAACAAGTTATAATGCCTACCTGTTAAAAGGTCGAGACAAAACAGCACTCATAGATACTGTTGACCCCACTAAAGAACACCAACTCATGGCAAATTTTCAAAGGCTCAAGGTGGAGAGGATAGACTATATTATTTCCAATCATGCGGAACAGGACCATTCTGGCTCCATCCCCTCAGTACTAAAACGCTATCCACAGGCACAGGTGGTGACCAATCCGAAGTGTAAATCCATGCTCATGGACCTGCTCCATATTCCAGAGGATAAATTTTTAACGGTAACTGACGAAGATACCTTATTGCTGGGAGACAAGACTCTAGAATTTATCCTCGCTCCATGGGTTCATTGGCCCGAAACGATGTTTACCTATTATAAGGATGATAAGGTTCTGTTCTCCTGCGATTTTTTAGGCTCTCATCTTGCCACCAGCGAATTGTTTGTATCGAATGAAGCGGAAGTATACGAATCAGCCAAGAGATATTATGCTGAGATTATGATGCCTTTCAGAACAAGTATCAAGAAGCATCTGGCAAGGATAAGTACTCTGGAGATAGAGATAATTGCCCCCAGCCACGGTCCGGTGTATCATAAGCCGCAGTTTATTCTCGATGCGTATACAGAATGGGCTTCTGATGAGGTGAAAAATGAGGTTATTGTTCCCTATGTGTCCATGCACGGAAGCACGAGCAAGATGATTGAATACTTCGTTGATGCGCTGATTGATAGAGGCATTACCGTAAAACAGTTTAACCTAACTAAAACAGATGTCGGAGAGCTGGCCATGGCTCTGGTAGATGCGGCTACTATTGTAATCGGCTCGCCCACGGTTCTGGTTGGACCTCATCCATCTGCGGTCTATGCCGCTTATCTCGTCAACGCTCTGAGACCAAAGTTGAGGTTTGCATCTGTGATCGGGTCTTACGGGTGGGGCGGAAAAATGATTGAGCAGATTACCGGAATGCTGACTAATCTTAAAGTGGAGATACTTGAACCTGTGGTGATAAAAGGTCATCCCAGGGAAAAAGATTTTATATCATTAAGTAGATTAGCCGACGAAATCCTTAAAAAACATAAAGAGCATAAACTCGATTAAAAGAGGTGCCAAGATGACTGACCAGGAACAAAAAGTACTCACAGCTATGAAAAAAGCCGGGAAACCAGTGAGACCCGGCGATATTGTGAAATTGACTGGTCTCACCAAAGACGAGGTCTCCCAGGCTATTAACGAACTGAAAAAGAAGGGGAAGATTGCTTCCCCCAAAAGATGCTTTTATGCTTCCGTTGAAGAATAAATCGCAGGAGTAATATTATGAAAAGC
The DNA here is from genome assembly GCA_029880275.1 of Candidatus Aminicenantota bacterium. Lineage (GTDB taxonomy): Bacteria > Acidobacteriota > B3-B38 > Guanabaribacteriales > B3-B38 > Guanabaribacterium. The sequence continues at coordinate 4,010 of JAOUOQ010000092.1, forward strand.
CTGAAAGGAACCAGAACGGAAAAGAATCTTCTGACAGCCTTTGCAGGCGAGTCGCAGGCCAGAAACCGCTATAGCTTCTTTGCATCGCAGGCAAGGAAAGAAGGGTATGAGCAGATAGCTGCCATATTCCTTGAGACTGCGGATAACGAGAAGGAGCACGCCAAAAGGCTCTTTAAATTCTTAGAAGGCGGAGAGGTTGAGTTCACAGCTTCTTTCCCTGCTGGGGTCATCGGCGACACCAAAGAAAATCTCAAAGCTGCCGCCAGCGGTGAGAATCACGAGCATACCACCATGTACCCCGAGTTTGTCCGCATAGCAGATGAAGAGGGCTTTACGGAGATAGCGGAAGTGCTGAGAAATATAGCGGTTGCCGAAAAGCAGCACGAGAAAAAATACCTCGCCCTGCTTGAAAATATTCAGAAGAACAGAGTCTTCAAGCGAGATAAGGTTGTGAAGTGGAAATGCAGAAACTGCGGCTACATCCACGAAGGTAAAGAAGCACCGGAGGAGTGCCCTGCGTGTGCCCATGCGAGAGTACATTTTGAGCTGCTGGGTGAGAATTATTAGCCATCGCCACACCACCTGCAGTATGCTTGCAGTTCGCCCCTATCACCCGATTGCAGCTTAAACCGAGGCTTCAAGCCACCATGCGGTTTCCCCCCACCTACCCCTAAAGGTATATTGTCCTTTCATTGCTAAGTTTTTATTGCAAAGCAGTTGGCATCTGTTGTAATATATAGTTTCATTCACAGTGGCAAAGAGCGAATGAGGTCGCTAAATAGGTCAATTTGGCTCATAAATTGGATGGTTCAATGATGGGTAATTTTGATAAGCTACTGGGGTAGTTCAGGAATTGTTTAAATACTTTAATAATTGAGCACTATCTATGAAGATTTCACTAAGAAAAGGCTTTTATTTTGGGCTAACCTCGGGAATTATTACTACGCTTGGTCTGATTGTTGGTCTGCATTCCGGCACCCATTCCAGACTCGTTGTTCTGGGTGGTATATTAACCATAGCCATAGCAGACGCATTCTCCGATGCCCTGGGCATTCATGTCTCCGAGGAGTCCGAAAATAAACATACTGAAAAAGAAATATGGGAATCGACATTTTCTACCTTTTTCTCCAAGTTTGTTTTTGCATTAACTTTTATCATTCCCGTCTTACTATTTGAGCTCTCCATTGCAATTCTGATAAGCGTAATCTGGGGATTATCCCTACTTGGTATTATTAGCTATAAAGTGGCTAAAGAGCAAAGGGCAACGCCGTGGAAGGTTGTTACAGAGCACCTGGCTATTGGACTGGTAGTTATAGTGATCACTCATTATGTCGGTGATTGGATAGGTTCAATATTATCTTAAAATACCCCACAATTTTCATGGGCTTATTCTGAAGCTCTAGTATCCTCAAACTTATAAGAATTTTATTGCAGAGCATATTGCATCTGCTGTATAATTAAAGAAAAAATAGAGAGATAAGTCTTTCCGGCTTCATTCATACACGATTGCAATAATTCTTTCATTTGAAGTTGTGTGCCCAAGGAGGCGTGATTACTCATGAAACGCTTCAATTGGCTGCTTGTATTGGGCGTGGTCTTAATCTTATCATCTACTATTTTTTATCTCGTTCACTATGTAATTTTTAAAGATGTCCATCATATATTCATCTACCTATTGGGAGATATTGCCTTTATTCCTATTGAGGTCCTGCTGGTTACCCTGATTATACATCGTTTGCTCATTACGAGAGAAAAACGCGCTATGTTAGAAAAGCTGAACATGATTATTGGAGCCTTTTTTAGCGAAGTGGGAACAAGATTATTAACCTATTTTTCCGACTTTGACCCCAAATTAGATAAAATTAGAAACGATCTTATTGTGACCAACGACTGGTCTGAGCAAGAATTCATTTATGTGTTTCAACGCCTTAAAGATTACGATTATGAAGTTGAAATTGCAAAGGTCGATTTAGAAGATTTGCGCAGTTTTCTTATGGGAAAAAGTGATTTTTTGCTGCGGTTATTAGAAAACCCAAATTTGCTGGAGCACGAGTCATTTACAGACCTCCTTCGGGCGGTCTTCCATCTGACCGAGGAATTAACCAGCAGGGAGGATATAAGACAATTGCCGGATACCGACTACAAACATTTCTCCGGTGATATAAAAAGAGCATATAACTTGTTGGTTAATGAATGGCTGGATTATATGAAATATTTGAAAAACAATTATCCCTATCTTTTCTCTCTGGCTATGCGGACGAATCCTTTTGACCAGGAAGCATCGGCTATAGTAAAATGACTAAAAAGCTTATTTATTGATAATATTCCTACTTCATCGTCATATTGCCATAAATAAAGGGAGATCAAACATATCCTTAAGCCTGTCTATGAGTACACTTGCTATTTATGGGCTGTAAAATGAGATAACGCCTTCACAGGATGCTTGCTGAGCGATAATTATGAAAAAATCCGTCCTTATCTGGGAGCTGGTCGGCGTCATTATCATAATACTATCAGGGTCTATGCTCCATTTTGTGTTCGATTGGTCTGGTCAGTGGAAGCCCATCGCCTTAATAGCGGCAGTAAATGAGAGCGTGTGGGAACATCTGAAATTGGGTTTTTGGCCGGCATTGTTATATGCGGTTATTGAATATAGGTACTTGAAAAAATCGACTCACAACTTTCTCCTTGCCAAGACTACGGCGCTCTATCTCATCCCCATCTCCATTGTCATTCTTTTTTATTCATACACCGCCATTCTTGGATACAATGTTCTCGTAATTGATATTTTGATTTTTGCCATAGCGGTTGCTATTGGTCAATTAGCGAGCTATAAGCTGTTAACCTCACGCCAGTTTTCTAAGCCATTGAATAGATTTGCCCTGATTGCTCTGGCAGTCATCGTTCTTATGTTTTTGCTGTTTACTTTTTTCCCACCGCACCTACCCATCTTCAGAGACCCCGTCACCGGGGGATACGGAATTATCAAATAACCTCCCCTCCTAATGCTGCACGGCAAGCGCCTGGATGCGACAGGAATAGGTACAATTACAGAAATAGTCATTTTTTACGAGATTATGATTCAATTATACCAATTAGCAAAGCCTACCTCGCTGCGCACATCTGCCCCTTCGCACAGATTTGATTGAGAGACGCTGAAAGACAAATCCGCTCGCAATGAAAAAATTATTGATAATTATCCTGATTAGTATAATAATATAGCGAAGCATGAGCCATGTCATCAAGGTTAGCGCATAAAACCGGCACTTCGGTCATTCCCCGGTGGGCACAATTGCCATATCTGGGTTAAACCAATAACTACTTAATTTACGGGATTGACGAGCTTGCC
>JAOUOQ010000093.1 GCA_029880275.1 Candidatus Aminicenantota bacterium
CATTTCAAAATGTCCTGCCGGAGCCATAAGTATTGAAATAGACCCTCAATGGAAAACTCTGGGAGATTTTCGATGGACTCCAGATTTAATAATCACCACATGGCAGCAGGCAGAAACGGGGGAAATCCCCTCGGGAAATCTGGAATACAAATTGGGTGCCTCTGGTGGTGGTTTTGATAAATTCGACTTTATGACTGATAATTGCCATTACATACCATTAGAAGAAGTCGATAAAATAAATACCTCTATCAGTTTGAATAGACGCTCAGAAGGTCAGACAATAACTATACCCGTACCCTGGTATGGCGCGGGTATGTCCTTCGGTTCGGTAAGCCTTGCTACCATGTTGGCTCGGGCAATCGCAGCCAAAGCATGGGGAACTTTCACATCGACTGGAGAGGGAGGCTATCCGAATGAACTCATACCTTACAGTAATCATGTTATCACCCAGATAGCAACCGGACTATTTGGAGTAAGTGAGGAGACGATATTAAGTGCACCAATCATTGAGTTCAAGTATGCCCAGGGTGCCAAACCGGGACTTGGCGGACATTTACTCGGTGACAAAAACACGCTCATAGTCGCCAAAATGAGAGAAGCTGTTCCCTGGACTTCACTATACTCTCCTTTTCCTTTCCACAGCGTTTATTCAGTAGAGGACCATAAAAAGCACATTGACTGGGTAAAACAGATAAACCCCGAAGCTATCATTTCCGTCAAGGTTACAACACCCTCAGATGTGGATATGGTAGCAGTGGGAATTTACTATGCAGGAGCGAATATCATTCATTTAGATGGGGGATATGGAGGAACTGGAGCTGCTCCTGAAATTGCCAAGAAAAATATTGCCATGCCGATAGAATATGCCATCACAAAGGTTCATAAATTTCTCCTCGCAGAAGGAGTCCGCAACGAGATAGTACTGATGGCAAGTGGAGGAATTAGAAATGCCTATGACATAGCTAAAGCTATTGCCCTTGGAGCGGATGGAGCCATAATAGGAACATCAGAATTGGTTGCTCTGGGATGTGTTAGGTGTGGTAATTGTGAAAGAGGAAGAGGTTGTCCCCGGGGTATTGCAACTACTGACCCTGAGCTCGAAAAACAGATCGATCCCTTCTGGGGAGCTCAGCGCATAGTAAATCTTTACGCCGCCTGGCAAAAGCAGCTGAAAATGCTGCTCTACCAGCTTGGCCTTAAAGACATAAATGAATTGAGAGGACGAATAGACCTCTTGAGGTATAGTTATGAAAAATAAAGATGCCATTAGATTAATCAAATCACGAAAAGAGCTCCCTCCTGCCGGAAACAGAACAAGAAAAATAGAGGGAGAAGGAGGCTGTGGAGTTGTCGGATTAGCATGCAACGAAAAAGTTTCTGGAAAACACTTAATGCAGGCACTAATTCAAATGCACAACAGAGGAAACGGTAAAGGGGGAGGCATTGCCGCCATAGGACTCGACCCCGATCAGCTTGGAGTCACCCAGGATATACTTGAAGAAAATTACTTGATTCACATTGCTTATCTTGACTCCAGCATCAGAAAAAAGGTGGAAGATGAATTCATATTCTCATCTTTAAATGTTCATACATATTATCCGCTTCCAATTTTGAATGATTATAGAAAAGTCGATAGTTTAGACATTCAACCTCCTGAGGTGTGGAGATATTTTTGTCGGGTTAAACAAGAAGCGCTCCACCAATTTATTATGGAAAACAATTTAGCTGGCCTTGACAGAAGAAAAGCTGAAGATGAGTTTATTTATCAAAATACTTATAAGTTGAATAAAAAGTTTTATGTTTCGCTTGGAGAAAAAAGAGCGTTTGTTCTGTCGCATGGTCGGAATATGCTCATTGTGAAAATTGTAGGTTATGCAGAACAGGCAATAAAATACTACCGATTAGAAAATATGAGAGCCCATATTTGGCTCGGTCACCAGAGATATCCCACCAAAGGGAAAGTCTGGCATCCAGGAGGTGCTCACCCCTTTATCGGAATGGATGAAGCACTTATTCATAATGGCGATTTTGCCAATTATTATTCAATAACAGAATATCTCAGTCAGCGAAACATCTATCCTCTTTTTCTGACCGATACAGAAGTATCGGTACTTCTTTTTGATGTGCTAAAGAGAATTTATGAATACCCCATCGAATATATAATCGAAGCTCTGGCACCAACTACCGAGAGAGATTATTATTTGCTCTCCGAGAAGAAAAGAAAGATATACCGTGCAATTCAAGCATGCCACATCCATTGTTCTCCTGACGGTCCCTGGTTTTTTATAATCGGCAGAACAAATATGAACGAAAAAAGTCTTCAACTCATAGGAATTACCGATACATCGATGCTGAGGCCACAGGTTTTTGCCCTTCAGGAAAATGGCATAAATGTCGGTCTGGTCGCCAGTGAAAAACAGGCCATAGATGCAGTACTTCGAAGCTTGCACCAGGAAGACAAAAGATTTTTTCCTTATGCTGACATCTATTGGAATGCCCGGGGGGGCAGTTACACTGACGGAGGAGCCTTTATCTTTTCTGTGAAAGGAAAAGACCTCATGGTAACAGATAAATTTGGAAGAATAATCTCGTCAAAAAAAGAACAAGACTGCCCATCCGTCGCGTTGACAAATAACAAAATTAAAGAAGAAACAAGCATCTCAGAAAAAATAGCAGAGTTCACTCAACTCATCGACCAAAGATGGAGAATCCCCATTAGAGAAAGAGCGTCTGTAGTGTCAACAGCTGAGAAATACCTAAATGATATTTTCTTATCGTTACCTGCCCGAGGGAAAATAGATAGTTTATATTCCTATACAGATTGGGAGAATAAAGATTCATTGCCCTCTCCGAAAAGCACGCAAGAAGCTCTGGTGATTAATTGCGAAAATTTCCCCTCAGAGAGCACCCAGTCAATCTCCAGGTTTATAGTAGAGGCTTACCAGAGGGGCTGGAAAAATTTCATCACTTTTAACTGGAGGGGTCAGAGATTTTGTGGGTGCGGATTGGGTGCCAGGTCGAATGAAGTTCGTATAGATGTGTATGGAAGCTCAGGTGATTATCTCGCTTCAGGTATCGATGGTGCGGAAATCCGGGTACACGAAAGTGCCCAGGATCAGGTGGCACAGATTATGAAAAGTGGAAAACTTGTAATTCATGGTGATGTCGGACAAACCTTCATGTATGGAGCTAAAGGTGGTGAAGCATATGTGCTGGGAAATGCAGCTGGAAGACCTTTAATAAATGCTGTGGGCTGTCCAAGAGTAGTAATAAATGGAACATGTCTTGACTATCTGGCAGAATCTTTTATGGCTGGAAATCCCTTCGAAGGTGGCGGATTTGTTATCTTAAATGGACTTGGATTCAATGAAAAGGGTGAAATACTTGAATTGGAAACCCCATATCCGGGAGGAAATCTTTTCTCCCTTGCCACTGGTGGGGCTATTTACCTGAGAGACCCATTTTGCAAAATTGATGCAGGACAGCTAAATGGAGGAAGGTTTGTTGAAATAACCGAAAGAGATTGGGAACTTATTCTTCCCTATTTAAAGGAAAATGAAAGACTATTCAATATTATGATAAAGGGTTTATTAACTGTTAATAATAGAATCTTGCCATTCAATCAGGTATATCGAAAAGTGGAAGCCGTTGAATTAAAAGTCCTATCAAAAACCTATCATTAAAATAGGGATTAAAAAACTCAAATGGAAGAAATAACCAGATAGATAGTGAAAAAAGCTATTTCTTTGTAGCAAAGGAGGTTAGATAGAATGATGAAAGTACCATTAAGTGTTCAATGTCCTTACTGTAAGCACAGTTTGATGGGTAGCGATAAAATAATAGATGGCTATTCGAGTGTAAGAGTGATTATTCAATATGGTAACAAGCGTGGAACCTTATTCTTGAGTTCGGTTTATGACAGCCACAACAATGTTTCTGAAATTGATGTACCTCTGGATGAGAAAGTCCTATTTTTTTGCCCGCTTTGTAATTCTGACCTTCTCACTACAAGTCTCTGCGATAAATGCAATGCTCCCATGGCATCTTTTGAGTTGTCACAAGGCGGTAAGCTTAATATTTGTTCACGACGAGGCTGTAAGCAGCATTTTATAAAATTTGCAGATTTGGCAAGGGAAATTTCAGTGCTCTATGATGTGTATGATGTTTATTCGGTGTCTTCTCCTCTACTTCTAACCAAGAAATCCATTCCTTAATTCCATAAATCGGTTTTGCTGAGACGGTAAGATATAAATCAAATTCGGTGACATTTTAAATAAGAAAATAGTTTAATCTCTAAGAAGACAAATTGAAAGAAATTTTTAAGCGAATTTAGACACCGTTGATAGAATACCTGACTGATGGACAAAAGATAATACCCTATTATTAAGTGTGGCTGCTTAACAACATATTTATAACAAAGTGATAGACAGGCTTATTGAGAAGTAAGAGACGGTAGGAAGTGCTGTGGTAAACATAAAACATGAATTGACTTTGACCGCCTCAAATGATATATTAAAACGAGAATCAGCTTGGGTTAAGGGAGGCTGCGAGGGGGAAACGGAGCAAGAGCGTTGATGGATTATTCCCCAGGGGAGGATGTTGTATTTATTGAAACCAAAGGGTGCGCCTGTAGCTCAGAGGATAGAGCAAGGGATTCCTAATCCTTCGCAAGCCCTTTCCTAAATTATTGAAATAAAAGATAACTCCCACACTCTCTTATGGTTGCAGAAAATTTTTATTTGCACCAATTTGTACCAAACAGTACCAGTTTGTCTAAATTTCTGTCACAATATTGTCACAAGGTCATCCCAGAATATTAAATAATATTAGGGGATTTGAAGTTCCTCAGAGGTTATTCTCCGTGCCGGTTCGAGTCCGGCCCGAGGAGTTGATATACTATTCACTGCGAAAAGACAAGTGGTTAACAATTCGCAGTGATTTTATAGTTGTGAACAAACGAGTGCTTCGCAAGATATACCAATTGGGGAGCATAAACGAAGTAGTTCGGTTATTTTAAGTTATATGAAATTGCATTTTAAGGTAGGATGTCATCTTTAATGGAAAAGGAATCCGATAAATATCATACTAATGAGACAGCAGGGCTTAAAATTATCTTTCGTTCACTCCAATATAGAAATTATCGCCTGTTTTTCGGCGGACAGGGTATCTCGCTGATTGGAACGTGGATACAACGAATCGCTATGCCCTGGCTGGTGTATCGCCTTACCGGTTCCGTATTCTTATTGGGTGTGGTTGGCTTTGCCAGTCAAATTCCTGCCTTCTTGTTAGCTCCTTTTGCCGGGGTGCTGACTGATCGATGGAATCGCTATTACATTTTGATTGCTACTCAAATACTGGCTATGATACAAGCTTTAGCCTTGGCATTTCTCTTTTTTATCGGAGCTGTTGAAGTATGGCACATCATACTTTTAAGTATATTCCTTGGTTTTGTTAATGCCTTTGATATGCCAGCCCGTCAGTCATTTGTAGTAGAGATGGTCGAAAAAAGGGAAGATTTAGGGAATGCAATTGCTTTAAACTCCTCAATGGTTAACAGTGCGAGGTTGCTTGGGCCTTCTATAGCAGGCGTACTAATTGCTGCCACAGGTGAGGGAATCTGTTTTCTCATTAACGGCTTAAGCTACCTCTTTGTTATTGTATCTCTGTTGATGATGAAAGTTACTTTAAGAAAAGTAAAAACCCAAGACACTCAAGTTTTACAAGGGCTGAAAGAGGGATTTTCTTATGCCTTTGGTTTTGCACCTATAAGATCCATTATACTGTTACTTGGGTTAGTGAGTTTAATGGGAATGCCTTATGCGGTGCTTATGCCTGTTTTCGCTAAGGAGATACTTCATGGGGGGTCTCATACTTTTGGTTTTCTTATGGGTGCTTCAGGTATAGGTGCTCTGATAGGTGCTCTATATCTTGCGTCCAGAAGAAGTATTTTGGGGCTTGGGAAAATTATTCCTTTATCTGCGGCTATCTTTGGCTTTGGACTCATTGCATTTTCTCTATCTCGGTTCTTTTTGCTTTCTTTGGCATTGATGTTATTAACCGGTCTTGCAATGATAATGCAGATGGCTTCAAGCAACACAATTTTACAAACCATTGTTGACGATGATAAACGTGGCCGTGTGATGAGCTTTTATACGATGGCATTTATAGGTACGGCACCTTTTGGCAGCTTATTAGCGGGCGGATTGGCAAGTAGTATAGGTGCGCCAAATACTTTAATAATAGGTGGCGTCTCGTCTGTTTTAGGTGCTATCCTCTTCGCAAGCAAACTTTCTGACTTAAAAAAAATGGTTCGTCCGATATATGTCAGATTAGGCATCATTTCGGAAGTAGCTTCCGGGATTCAGACAGCAACAGAATTAACCGTTCCACCAGAAAAATAGAAAATGCAACTTTATCTAACAGCGTGTTTACGGTTCGCTTCGCTCACACAAAAATCCTTAACTAAAGCTTAAAAGCCGATCAAGTTTCTCCTTCGCTGACACTAATGGAATAGTGCCCTCGCCCTCATAAAAATTCTATTGCAAATTATTTTGAGTGTGGTGTAACATTAAAGAAATTGGACCTAAGCAAATTAAATGATATAGAGTGTTAACTCATAAGCCATCAATGTAAGTGTATCCTTAATCTTTCTCCAAAAGTAACATTCTTAGGAAACCCTTTGTAAAGAATAAAAGGAAAAATTGATCATGGCAAAAAAGAGAAATCACTATCGATACGAATTGAAAGATTGTCGCAAAATTGTCTATGTTGGTATAACCGATGATCCTTCAAGGCGTGAGTCTGAACATAAGAACAAGGGGAAGAGCTTCACCAGTATAAAAATAGGGCTCTGTAAAGGATGAGTGTTGAAATTTTTTCATAAGGGAGTACCTCCTGGGCTTGTTTATATCTTTCTACACCTAACAGATAAGTACCCAACACCCGGCAGCTATGCTCCTCGTCCTGAAAGCCGGGGAATCTGCCCATAAATCTCCACAAGTTCCTGAAGAGGCTCTCCGCTAAATTGGTGGTTCTCACCCGGTGTCTCCACACCGCAGGGAAGGCATAATAGGCAATGGTCAAAGGGAAATATCTCTCCAGCAGGGAGACCATCGCCGGCTCCCTCTGCTGCCACCTCCCCTTAAAAGCTTCACAAAACCTCAGGGCCTCTTCTCTGCTCACCGCCTCATAAATCCACCAGAACTCCCCCCTCAATCTCCTCCGATTCGGCAGGCTCCTGTCTGCCAGATGCCTCTCCAGATTCTTGGCTAAATGAACCAGGCACAACTGCCTCCGAGAGAAAGGATAGACCACATCAACCGCGGAAAATATGCCTGAAAACTC
>JAOUOQ010000011.1 GCA_029880275.1 Candidatus Aminicenantota bacterium
CCGTGTTTCAGACGGAGCTACAGGCAAGCAGGCTTCCCCTTGCTGCAACCGCTTTCAGCCGGAAGTGAGCCTTCTCCTCTTTCTGCAGGGTTTCGCCTCAGCAATTCCTTTGTCAGCGGACAATTTCCATGGGAAAGAGACCAATTAAGAGTTTTCTGCTTTGATTTTGATAGCGAAGTGAGCTATCTTTGTTAGTGAGAGCCTTACTTTTTTTGATAAGAAGGGATTTATAATAGTAGTAAATGCTGAAATAAATCAGGGTAAAAATAGATTCACATTTTTACTAAGTTATGCTATCATAAGTGGACAAAATGAAAAAGGAAATGTATCAGCCGAATGTTCTGGTTCTGCTGGAGCTGCTCAGGAAGTTGCTCCACCGAGGGGCGGCTAAAAGGGTGGTCCATCTATTGAGCAATGTGCGGGCGGTCGATATTTCCCGCATTATGACCAGTCTGAGCGACCACGACCGGAAGTCCCTCTTTGCCATCCTCACAGCGCAAAACACCAAGCGAGCAGCGAATATTTTGAGGGAGATTTACCCCTCAGTAGGCATTTCATTTCTTGATAATTGCAGCAAGGAAGAGTTGGTCAGCATCCTCCAGGAATTGCCCTCTGACGACCGGGCGGAGATTATGGGCGATATGTCCGATGAGCTGAGGGAGGAGCTCCTTGAGCTCATGCGGGAGAGAGAATCGGTGGAGGTTCAAGACCTGCTCCGCTACGGGGAGAAGACCGCCGGCAGGATTATGATCCCCGAATTCTTTGCCCTGCCTGAAGATGCCCAGGTGAAGCATGCCATTGAATACCTGCAAAAGTCTACCAATGTGGAGATGGCTTTTTACCTCTATGTGGTGAGCAAATATAACCATTTATTGGGGGTAATCTCCTTGCGGCAGTTGCTCCTGGTTCCCCCGGAGACCAAACTGAGGGATGTGATGAGCCCCGATGTGATAAGTGTCCACCCCGATACCGACCAGGAGGAGGTTGCCCGTATTGTTGCCCGTTACAATCTGCTGGCAGTCCCGGTGGTGGATGAACAGGGGAAATTGTTAGGCATCATTACCGTAGATGATATTGTAGATATCATCCGGGAAGAAGCTACTGAGGACTTCTTGAAGATGGCTGGAATAGGAGCGGAGACCATCTTGGGTAAATCGACCGTAAAGAACTTCCTTACCAAGCTCCCCTGGCTTTTAATCCCCTGGCTGGGGGAGATAGTGGCTGCAAATATCATCAACTCCTTCCAGGGAGTCTTAACCAAAGTTATTGCACTGGCTGCCTTTATCCCAGTGGTTATGGGGATGGGGGGTAATATCGCCACCCAGTCCGCGACCATAGTAGTGAGAGGGTTGGTTACCGGCAGGATTAATATCAAAAATATCCGGAAAATCATCTTTAGAGAGGTGATAGTAGCGGTTCTGCTGGGGGCGGTATATGGGGTGATGCTGGGGTTCATCACCAGGCTTCAGATGGGGAGTATCCCCTTTCTTACCCTCACCGTCTCCTTGGGCATATTTTGTGCTATGGTTATAGCCGCGGTAGTGGGGAGCTTTGGACCGTTAGCCCTGCAGAAGATGAGGGCAGACCCTGCCGTTGCCAGCGGACCTTTTGTGACTACTACCACCGATATTTTAGGCTCTGCCATCTATTTCAGCATTGCGTATTTCTTACTTCTGCGTTAGGGGGAATGCCATCATGAAAAAGCTTGTATTTCTTATCATTTTTTTAGGGATCATAGCCATCGGTTACCTCTATTTTTATCAACAGAGGTCCCCCTCATCTGATTTCCAGGTGGTCAAGGAGAAGACGGAGGATGCAAGGCTCAGCATGGCGGTGAAGACCGCTATCGGACTTAACAAAAACTTCAGAGCCTTCGATATAAAGGTGACCGCCCAGGAGGGGATGGTAACCCTGGAAGGGGAGGTAGCCTCAAAAGCGCAGAAGGAGTTAGCCTACGAAATAGCCAGCCAGGTGAAGGATGTGGAAAGTGTGAAAAACCTCATCCGGGTTAATCCGGAAAAGGCCGAGAGAAAGGAACGCCGCACCCTGGGGGAGACCATTGATGACGGGAAAATTATGGCTTCGGTTAAGTCAGCCTTCTCCCTTGACAGAAGGTTGGAAGGGACCCACATCAAGGTGAAGGTCTATAAAGGAGTGGTCTTTCTGGAAGGGACGGTCAATAATGATGCTCAGAAGCGGTTAGCAGTGCGGATTGCCAGGGATATAGACCAGGTCAGCGATGTAAAGGACGAGATCAAAGTGGTAAAGTAGGGAAACAATCCCCCTTCTTCTTTAAGTGCTCCTGCCAGATACATATGAGAGATAAACCTTTTTGATAATTGTAGACTCTCCGTATTTTCCTTTAGATTAATTAAGATTTTCCTCAGAGATTAAGTAAGTTATTGCTAAGGGCGATAATTCTGGGCTGATTAATAACTCACTATCATTAGAAGGTCCACATCAATCCGATGGAGAACTTCATCCAGAGACCTCCTTCACCCAGGTAGAAGCGTGAGTCAAAGCGTATCTTATAGCTCTTCTTTATATCCATATGCCATTTCATCCCCCCGCCCCACATCAAATAGGTATATTCGGCCCAACTCTCTCCGAATAATGAAACCCCTCCTAAAATATAAGGGAATATATGATTACTGCCGATATCGAAAGTGGAAATAAATGCTGCACTCATACCATAATAGTCGTGTCGCCCAGTAAACATATAATACACCTCCCCCTCTAATTCCAATTGGGAAATAAAGCTGTAGCCCACTGCTCCGCCGATTCCGAAAGCCCCCCCTCCATCTAAAAAGAAAGACTCAAACAGGGTGGTGTTCCATTTAGGTTGGTCATCGCTCTCCCCATAAAGCCCCGTTGCCAGCAACAGCAGGAAGAATGATGTAATTAGGATCCTATACTTCCTCATCCTTATCTACCTATTCTTTTCTTTAAATAGTTCCGTCGATTTTTTAGTCTTCTGCTTCATCCACGACATATTATACATATAATATAGTAAGGAGATAATGGGAAGCATCACTTCTTCACCAGAGTAATATCCATATTAGTCAGCTTTTCTGCCGGTCTGAGAGCCAAAACTCCCAGAGAGCAGGGCTGGTAATCGGGATGGTGGACTTCTATGAGAAGTTTTTTGTCCGGGTTGATATTTCTGATGAAGAAAATCCCATCTATGCCGGTAGTCTTCCTCCCGCTGTGCCAGTCTATCTGCAGAGCAGATTTTATCTTATCAATGTATGTAACCTTTATCTCAGCACCGGCTATCAGTATATTTGATTCGTCCTTTACGATACCCTCTATCTCCACTGCCTGGGGCAGCGATACAAAGAGATTGATTACGCTCCCATTACCATAGCTTTAGTCAGCCCTTTCATTTTGGGCTCCTTTCTTTAAAAATGGTTTTTGTTTAGAACCTATAGCTTAATCCTAAGGCAAGTCTTTTAGTTACCGTGTATACCGCCGGAAACCGGTGGATTTTATATAAGAGCCTTAATGCCCATTCATCTGATATATTAATCTTTAAGCCGGCGCCAAAGTTAATAAATTGAAACCAGAAACTCTCATATACATATTTTTTCTTTTCCATAGTTGTATTGTAAAAACGCGTGATTTCCTCACGGTCATACTGATAACCCATGCCCACGGTGAGAAACAATTTAGTAGGTCTTTTAATCCTGGTGAGGTCGAAATAGAATAGCAAATTGATATCCCCAAGGATGCGATACATATCAAGCTAAATAGCGCTCTCCTCTTCCAAGTGTGGGAGATAATTAATTTCACCCTCTAAGCTAATACGAGGGGTTATATAGTACTCCAGACCCAGACCGATGCTATATGTATTAAAATAATATAGTCGAGATAAATCACTGCCGTTACCTCCTGCCCCGAAATAACCGCTTATCTCCAGCCTCTTATCATCCTTCTTCTCCTGAGCAGACAGGTCAACCGCACAGAAAAGGAGAACTATGGCTATACTTAGTATGGCTATTAAAGACTTCATAGACACTATGGCTCCCTTACAGCCAATTTCTCCTTTTGACCGCCTCCTTAGAGCGCTGAGCATTTTTAGTGTAGTAACCAATTTCTTTTTAGTCAAGAAAAAAATGCAATAGGAATGGAATTTATGGTGAGTGATGTTAACACAGGTTTCCCATGAACTATTTGGCATGGAACAATGGAGATACTTAGTTACCACGTGCATTCCCATCTTTGGAAAAACAGGCTTGTGCTGGAGTAAAAAATAATCTTGCATTTAACATTTAAATCCCCCATGCTATTAGGGTGGTTGCCTCTCATAATGTAAAGAGTAATAGCGCAGTGACTAATTAGCCGTAGCAGAGTATTATGATTAAAGTAATCTCTTTTGATATGGATGGCACTCTCATTGATAACGAGTTCAATCGTTACATATGGTATCAAGCTGTACCGGAGCTCTATTCCCGGCAGTATAACATAGAGTTTCAGAAGGCGAAGGCTTATGTCTCTGATGAATACGACCGCATTGGGATGAACGCTCTGGAATGGTATGATATCAAATTCTGGTTTCGCCATTTCCGGCTGGAGGCCGATTGGAAGGAAGCTCTCCAGAAAAATGCCCACCGGGTCAACCTATATCACGAAGTAAAGCCGACTCTGGCGAAATTGAGCAAATATTATAAGCTGGTGGTCACATCCCTGGTCTCAAGGGAATTTCTGGAGGTGGAGGTGCAGGTGGTGGGCAATCATTTTCAGCGGCTTTTTTCAGTGACCTCAGATTTCCATCAGGTTAAGAAGACCCCTGAAGTATACTATTCAATTTGCCGCCATCTTGAGATAGCGCCCGGCGAGATGGTCCATATAGGAGACGACCATCTCTCCGATTTCCTCATTCCCCGTGAGCGAGGAATTCGCTCATTCTACCTGGACCGCCACGGGCAGTCAGAAGGGAGCGATGTGGTCCACAGCCTCGAAGAGGTAACCCGTAAGCTCCTCGGGGAGCGGGAAAATCTGTAATCCTTAATAATTCAATAAGATAAAATTACATACCGATGTTTATGATAAAGGAGCAGGGGTCTATTCCCATCTTGGCTCCTGCTATCAGCAGCTATTTTCTGGCAGCTGCCGACAGAACGAAGATACCAATCAGAAGGCAAATGTTATGAGCCAGATTCCCTATTACTTCCCCAATTAGAGTCGAATATACTACTTCAACAATCGGGAATTGGTGCTACCGGGAAGAAGCGGAAGCCTCTTTCCAGAGGGGGTGCCATAACAGAGTCTCCCTCACCTATAAGACCTAAGGATGAGGGAAATTCTCCATGGACTGAGGAATCCCCCCGGGAGTTTTCTAATTATTACATTCCCTGAGTTTTTTTGCTAAGCAGGTCCATCTGCTCTTCCACCCCTCGCTTCACCTCTTCTACTCCGATTAAGCGGATGCAGGGGTAGGGTGGTTGATGGAAGCACTTTTTCCCGGGGCAAGGGCTGCACGGCAAGGGGTATCTTATCAGGGAGTAGCTGGTCTTCCAGGGGTGCCATTGGCGGGGGTCAGAGGCCCCAAAGATGGCTACGACATTCTTTTTTAAAGCCGCTGCCAGGTGCATGGGTCCGCTGTCGTTGCCTATAAAGAGCAGCCCCTCATCGATAAGAGCGACCAGGTCATCCAGAGGGGGAGCGATGAGGCAGGGAAGAGGCTTGCGCACCTCTTTGGCGATTTCATGGGCAATATGCGCCTCCACCTCTCCCACCACCACAACTGCCGGGTAGCCGTATCGCTTCTGCAGCCAATCTGCCAGGCGGGCGAAATTGACCGCCGCCCACCGCTTGCTGGGAAAGGTAGCAGCCGGATGAATCACGAAGAAGGGGTCCCCCTTTTTAATCCCCAAAGCGCTGAGCTTCGCCCTCACTCGGTCCTTGCTATGCTCATCTACCGGTATGTGAAGCTCTTCGCTGTTGATGGGCACCCCCAGGTATTTGATCAAAGCCAGTTGGTTCTTTACCGTATGGAGAGGGGGTTTTTCCAGCCATACCTCCTCAGGGGGAGGAACCACAATATCGTAGACATAGCCATGCCGGAAGCTGCTCGCTCCTATCTTATAGCGGGCTTGACTGAAATAGGTACACATCACGCTGCGAGAGCCTCCATGAAGATTAACCGCTAAATCAAACTGATAAGAGGGCAGCCAACCCCACAACAGCTTGGGATGGTAAAAATAACCTTTTTCTGCGGGGACTTTCCCCCGATAGGTCACTATGACTTGATCAAGATAAGGGTTATGGGTAAAAAGCTTTTGGAGAGGATGGTCAATTATGAGGGCTAAAAATAGCTCGCTTTTCCACTGCTTGAGGGCTCTCAGGCAAGGGGTCATTAATACCGCATCACCCAGGGAGCGCAGTCTGATCAATAGTGCCTTAGAGATAGCAGACCAGTCGACTAATTCGTTAGGAAGGGGTGTGCTCTTCCTCATCTATGCTCGCTTCGTCAACAAGCATTATAGGTATATCGTCTTTTATAGGGTATACCCGATGGCACCTGGGGCATCGAAGTCCCTTCTTATCGCTGGTGAGTTCCACCCCTTCTTTGCACAAAGGGCAGGCTAAAATTTTCAATAGCTCAGGGTCAATAGACATCTTTGACCTCTTTCCTTAAGATAGTCTCACATGATGACTATGGTAAAAAAGAGGGGCTAAGTTTCTTCCACATCCCCATCTTCAACACTTATCTTCAGCGATTTGAGAAACTCTCTATCAAGTGGATTAATCTTCAGCTTAATAGGTCTCGCTTCTCCCTTGCTGCTGGAAGAGGCACTCTTCCTATTTGTCGCCTTATCAATCCCTATAGTGGCCTCAATCACCAGAAATATGTCATAGCCTTTTCCCTTCATCTTCTTGATGGCGTCCCTAATGGTATCGGAACTGGAAAGGGATTCGTTAATAGCGCTGCTCAATTCCTTGATCAACCATTTTATATTATCGTCAAGCTGCACCCCAATCTCCCTTTGACTAAGAAGGGTTAACTTATATACTCCTTTAAAGAGACGAATTTTTGCAAGTCACACTTAATTTTTATAACATATCCTCTCTGTAAAAGCAAGAAGTAGTTGCTTAATCTTTCTAACGCTCCTTATTCGTCCGCCTACCGAGGAAAATCGTTTGTTTTTCTACCCTGGCTATGATAACATTTAGCAGAAATAATTTGTTAAGCAAAAAGGGAAATATTTAGAACTTGAAATGAAAGTTACCATCCCTTCTCAGGTGACTGATTTTCTCATTATTGGCTCTGGCATTGCCGGGCTGCGAGCTGCCATAGAGCTGGCGCCCCACGGGGAGGTCTGTATCCTCTGTAAGGATGAGCCTTCCGAAAGCAACACCGAATACGCCCAGGGAGGGATTGCGGTAGCCCTGAGCGACGAGGACGAAGTCCGTCTCCATTATCAGGATACTATGGCCGCGGGCGATGGTCTGTGCAATCCTGAAGCGGTGAAAATTTTAGTAGAGGAAGGACCTCATTACATAATAGAGCTGATTGACTGGGGAACTGAATTTGACAGAGAGGGGACCAAACTGGATTTCACCAGGGAGGGTGCGCACAGCAAGAACCGCATCCTCCACGCTCACGGCGATTCTACCGGCAAGGAGATAATTCGCGCCCTGCTAAAAAAGGCGAAGTCCTACCCATCAATCCATTTTTATCCCCAGTGCTATACCAAGGAGCTCATGGTCGAAGATGACCGCTGTCTGGGAGTTATTTATCTCAATGAAAATGAGAAAAGCTTTCATTCACTTTATGCCTCGGCTACCCTTCTGGCTACCGGTGGGGCGGGAAGGGTCTATTCCCAGACCACCAACCCACCCTTTGCCACCGGCGATGGGATGGCTATCGCCTTTCGTGGCGGGACGACCATGATGGATATGGAGTTCGTTCAGTTTCATCCCACCTCCCTCTTTCTGCCCCATAGCCCGAGATTTCTCCTCTCCGAATCCTTACGAGGGGAGGGGGCGTACCTCAAAAACATACATGGCAAGAGATTTATGGAGAAATACCATCCCTTAGCGGAGTTAGCCCCGCGGGATGTGGTCAGCCGGGCGATAATCTCCGAGACAAAAAAGACCAACGCCAGCTGGGTCTATCTTGATTTAACCCATCTCAAGCCTTCCTTTGTTCGTAGCCGTTTCCCTAAGATTTTTAATACCTGCTTCACTTACAATCTCGACCTCGCCAAAGATATGATCCCCGTTAATCCGGCAGCCCATTATATGATGGGCGGTGTCAAAACCGACCTCTGGGGGAGAACTACCTTAAGTGGTCTCTATGCGGCGGGCGAGATTGCCTGCACTGGAGTCCACGGAGCTAATCGATTAGCCAGCAACTCCCTGCTGGAGGGCTTGGTCTATGGTGCCCGCAGTGGTAAGGATATGGCTTCCGACAGGAACCCTCGCCCCTCTGCTCCGCCAGGATACCTTTTGGAAGAGGAGCAGGGCTCACTGAAGAGGAAAGATTTTGAGCGCATCCGCCAGGAAATAAACAATATGATGTGGGACAAAGTGGGAATCATGAGAGATAAAGTGGGGCTGGAGGAGGCCATTGAGTATTTGAAAAAATATCGCCACCTCTCACAATACCACCCTCTGGACAGGTATGAGATGGAGACCATAAACATCTACCTGGTCGGGTTGCTTATAGCAGTCTCAGCCCTCCGCCGTGAGGAGAGCCGCGGGGCTCACTACCGAAAAGATTTCCCTCAACCTGATGATAAAAAATGGAAGCTACATTCTACCATCCATAAAGGGAGCGTAGAGTTTTAATCCATATAAAAAATGAATTTTTTAGGCGAAGTTAATCCCTCAGTGGTGGTTTAATTGAGTTTCTTTCTTATCTAAAAAATACTATGAGGTTATGAGTAGAACAGGTCTTGTCTATCACCCCGATTACCTCAAGCACAACCCCGGAGGTGGACATCCGGAGAATCCCCAGCGGCTGCAGAGCATCATCGAGCACCTGAAGAAGGTCAGCCTGTGGACCCAGTTGGTGCACATCGAGCCCGCCATGGCTGCGGAAGAGTTGCTGGAGCTGGTTCATACCAAAGAGCACATTGAGCGAGTCAGGCGGACAAGCCAGCAAGGCTTCGGCTGTCTGGACATGGGTGACACCCTCGTTTCCAAGCTGTCCTTTGCCGTCGCACGCCTGGCAGTGGGGGGTGTGCTTAAAGCAGTGGATGCGGTTATGGAAGGAACTCTGGATAACGCCTTTGCCGCCATTAGACCCCCGGGGCATCATGCCGAGCGAGACCATGCAATGGGCTTCTGCCTGTTCAACAATGTGGCTATTGCCGCCCGTTATCTGCAGCAGAACTGGAACCTCAAAAGAGTTCTAATTGTTGATTGGGATGTCCACCACGGCAACGGCACCCAGCATATCTTTGAAGAGGACCCCACCGTCCTCTACTTCAGCACCCACCAATACCCTTATTATCCGGGGACTGGCTCAGCCGCGGAGAAGGGGAAGGGCAGGGGTGAAGGGTATACCCTCAACATACCCCTCGCCTACGGAAGCGATGAGGAGGACTACCTCAGAGCTTTTCAGACAGAGCTGCTTCCTGCTGCCCTTTCCTTTAGGCCCGATTTCATTCTCATATCCGCCGGCTTCGATGCCCACAAAGACGACCCACTGGCGGGAATGAGGCTTACCGAGAGCTCCTATTACCAGTTCACCCGGATAATAAAGAACATAGCCTCCGATACTTGCCAGGGGAGAATTATCTCCTTGCTGGAAGGGGGCTATAACCTGATTAGTCTCAGCCGCAGCCTGGAGAGTCATCTCAAAGCCCTAATAGAGGATGAGGGCACCCGATAGGGGAAGGGGTGTTTAATATAATGGTGGCTGAAAATCAGGGACAATCTTTTCCTTGACATTTTCTAAGATAATGTGCTAATTTTTTTGTAACTTTTAACATATAAATTAAGATATACTGGACGAGAGTAATTAAATATTATTTAGAATTTTTATAGTTATGCTCTATCAGATAATTATTATACTCTGCCGTTAGTTGTGCTGGGGAAGGAGAAGCAGCCTGTGGCGCTTTTTATCTCCCAGCGAGAGAAGGATTAACAAATTACTTTTCTCACCGATATGATGCGATATGTTATTAACCTATTTTAAAAAAAAGGAGGTTACCATCATGGAAGGGCGCAACTATATCATAGTTTCGGTTTTTCTAATCTTCTTACTTTCATTCTCCGGGACAATGTGTGCGCAGCGGGTGATTGACCTGGATAAGGTGTGGGGGGATATGCGGGTGCTGGGGGATGATGGGGATGATTACTCTGGCAAAGCTATTGCCTATGGGGACATCAATGGCGATGGCTTTATGGACATCATCATCGGTGCTTATGAGGCTGACCCCGGTGACCCTGCACGCAATAATGCCGGGGAGACCTATGTCATCTTCGGCTCCAGCTCACCCCTGTCAACAATTGACCTGAGCACCCAATCAGCCGATATCACCGTCTGTGGAGATGATGCTGGTGATAGTTCTGGTTATGCGGTGGCCAGCGGTGATGTAAACGGCGACGGATTCGATGATATCATCATCGGTGCCCCTTATGCTGACCCCGGTGGACGCACCGTTGCCGGGGAGACATATGTCATCTTCGGCTCCAGCAGCCCTCCTACAGAAATTGACCTGAGCACCACATCCGCCGATATAACCGTCTGCGGGGATGATGGTGATGATTATTCTGGCATGGCTGTGGCCAGCGGAGATATCAACGGTGATGGATATGATGATATCATCATCGGTGCCCCTAAAGCTGAGCCCGGTGAACGCATCTGGGCCGGGGAGACCTATGTCATCTTCGGCTCCAGCTCACCGCCCTCCGCCATCGACCTGAGCACCACTCCAGCCGATATCACCGTCTGCGGGGCTGATATGGATGATATATCTGGTTATGCGGTGGCTAGCGGGGACATAAATGGGGACGGCTTAGATGATATCATCATCGGTGCCCATCGGGCTGACCCCGGTGAACGCTTCTTGGCCGGGGAGACCTATGTGGTCTTTGGTGATAACTACACATCACCACCTTACACCGTAGATTTGAGCACCCAATCAGCCGATATCACCGTCTGCGGGGCTGCTGCTGAGGATTATTCTGGTTATGCGGTGGCCAGCGGGGATGTTAACAATGATGGATTTGACGACCTAATCATCGGCGGCCCTTGTGCTACCCCCGGTGACCCTGCACGCAATAATGCCGGGGAGACCTATGTCATCTTCGGCTCCAGCTCACCGCCCTCCGCCATCGACCTGAGCACCACACCAGCCGACATCACCGTCTGCGGGGCTGCTGCTGAGGATAGGTCTGGCAATGCTGTGGCCAGCGGGGATTTCAACGGTAACGGATTTGACGACATCATCATCGGTGCTTATGGAGCTGACCCCGGTGGACGCGGCATGGCCGGGGAGACCTATGTGGTCTTTGGTGATAACTACACATCACCACCTTACACCGTAGATTTGAGCACCCAATCAGCCGATATCACCGTCTGTGGAAATGATGCTGGTGATAGTTCTGGTTATGCGGTGGCCAGCGGGGATGTCAATTTTGACGGATACTGCGACATAATCGTCGCCTCCCCCTGGGCGGACCCCGGTGGGCGCAACACTGCCGGGGAGACCTATGTGATTGCAGGTGGTGGTGCATATGTCACCGCTCACGGTCTGGGCGGAAAAAGCCGGATAAACTCCTTCAGCCTCCTGGGGAGAAGCTGGGGCGGGTTCAAAGCCTTCGGAGGGGTGAACAGCGGCGGTGAGGTCCATCTGGCCATTGATGACCTGAATGGAGACGGGCACCATGAGATTGCTGCCGGGCATGGTGAGGGCGGAAAATCCTGGGTGAAGTTCTTTGAGGTGGACGGCTCTCTCATCAGCGACTTTAAAGCCTTCGGAGCGGTCAACAGCGGTGGTGAAGTTCATCTGGCCATAGGCAACTTTGATGCTGACCTGAATGATAAGGAGATAGCCATAGCCCAGGGTGAGGGGGGGAAGTCGTGGGTCAAGCTCTTCGAAGCCGATGGCACCTTCATCAGAATCTTCAAAGCCTTTGGTGCCGACAATGCTCAGGGAGAGGTTCATCTGGCAGCAGGTGACCTGGAGAACGCCGACGGGATTGACGAGATAATCGCTGCTACGGGAGAGGGCGGCAGCTCGGTGGTGAAGATATTCAACTCTGAGGGAATCCTCATCAACTCCTTCAAAGCCTTCGGTGCGGCGAACAGCGGTGGTGAGGTGCATCTGGAGGTGGGGAACTTTGATGCCGACCCCGCTGTGGAGATAGCCGTAGCTACCGGCTACGATGGGAGCAATCTGGTCAAGCTGTTTGATAAGGATGGCAGCTTTATCAGGCAATTTAAGGCCTTTGGTGCTGCTGTCAACCCCAATGGTGAGGTGCAGATAACCGCGGCTGATATAGATAACGATGGTATTGATGAGCTCATCTGCGCTCATGGTGAGGGAGGCAGTTCCATGGTCAAGGTATTCAAGCCTGATGGCACATCCATCCTCAACTTCAAAGCCTTCGGTGGGGTTAATGCCCAGGGTGAGGTGCACTTAGGCCGGAGCAATTACTAAAGGGCTTACTTTTAGTATGTCAAAGTCTTAGCTCCAGGGTGAGCGGCGGCATGCAGGACGATTTTCTCATCCGCTGATAAGGTTTCCAGCAGGAATTTTGCATCCTTCTCCCGGAAGACTATCGGAAACTTAGCAGAAGTTTCTCACCCCTTTCTATTCTCAAGCTCTGTGTACAAAACTGCGCAGGGGAACCTTGGTAAGATATTATTTTTTTCGTATCCATGGTGATGTTTTGCAGGTCTTTTTAACCTGAGGGTGGAAAATATTCTGGAGGTGTACCGGAGGTCAAGTTGCCTTTTCTCTTAAAGGACATGGGAAATCTCAGCCGGCGTTAATTAGCAGAGATGCAATTTGATATAGCTTTTTGTTGACAATCCCTGGGGTGATATGATATTTTTTGCTATGTCTCAAAAAGGTGTAAAGAGCAAGCGTAATCAAAGATTACTAAAAAGTGTTTAATTCTCAGCATTACTGGATAATAGTTATACTCTTCCATCAGATTTGTGAAGGATGGAGAAGCCGGAAGTGGAATTTTTCTCCTTGATAAAAAAGCATGGTGGCTTTTTCTCCTTATCACTTGAGTGGGAGAGGTTTTTAACCCTTTTTAAATAAGGAGGTACACACCATGAAGCAGCTCAAATTTTTCATCGTTTTGTTTTTTCCGTTCTTCATTCTTGCCATCTCAGGTGTATTGTGTGCTCAGCGGGTGATTGACCTGGATAAGCTGTGGGGGGATATGCGGGTTCAGGGGGCTGCAGCTGATTATCGGTCTGGTTACGCTGTTGCCTATGGGGACATCAACGGTGATGGCTTTATGGACATCATTATCGGCGCCTTGTATGCTGACCCCGGTGAGCCTCAACGTTTCTATGCCGGGGAAACATATGTCATCTTCGGCTCCATCAACCCACTTTCAACCATTGACCTGAGCACCCAATCAGCCGACATCACCGTCTGCGGGGCAGATGCTGGTGATTATTCTGGCCGTTCGGTGGCCAGCGGGGATGTGAACGGGGACGGCTTCGATGACCTAATCATCGGTGCCTATGAGGCTGACACCGGTGACCCTGCACGTACTGAAGCCGGGGAGACCTATGTCATCTTCGGCTCCGGCTCACCACCCTCAACTATAGACCTCAGCACCGAATCAGCCGACATCACCGTCTGCGGGGCTGATGCTTATGATTGGTCTGGCTATGCGGTGGCCAGTGGGGATGTTAACGCAGACGGCTATGCTGATACAATCATCGGTGCCTATGGGGCTGACCCCGGTGGTCGCGACTATGCCGGGAAGACCTATGTCATCTTAGGCGCCAGCAGCCCGCCTTCAGAAATTGACCTGAGCACTACATCCGCCGACATCACTGTCTTCGGGGCTGCTAATAATGATTATTCTGGCATAGCTGTGGCCAGCGGAGATGTGAACGGTGATGGATATGATGACCTCATCATCGGTGCCTATGCTGCGAGCCCCGGTGGATACGCTAATGCCGGGGAGACTTATGTTATCTTCGGCTCTAGCTTCCCAGAACCACCCTACACTATCGACCTTAGCACAGAGCAGGCCGACATCACCGTCTTCGGGGCTGATGCTGGAGATAGTTCTGGCGAAGCGGTGGCCAGCGGAGATGTAAACGGGGATGGATTTGACGAAATAATCATCGGTGCCCCTTTTGCTTCCCCCGGTGGACGCATAGATGCCGGGGAGACCTATGTTATCTTCGGCTCCGGCTCACCACCTTCAACCATTGACCTGAACACGCAATCAGCCGACATCACCATCTATGGGGATGATGAATATTATAATTCTGGTTATGCGGTTGCCAGCGGGGATATCAATGGTGATGGATATGATGATGTTATCATCGGTGCCCCTTATGCTGACCCTGGTGGCCGCAATTCTGCCGGGGAGACCTGTATGATATTCGGCAAGATTTTCTCATCACCTACAACTATCGACCTGAAAACGCAGGCCGACATCACCGTCTGCGGGGATGATAATGGGGATTTTTCTGGCTTTGCGGTGGCCAGTGGGGATTTCAACGGCGATGGGTTTGATGACATCATAATCGGTGCCTGGGGGGCTGACCTCGTTGGAGGAACTTATGCCGGGGAGACCTATCTCATTGCAGGAGGTGGTGCCTTTGTCGCCGCTCACGGGCTGGGTGGCAAAAGCTGGATAAAGGAGTTCAACCTGCTGGCAAACAGTTGGAACACCTTCAAAGCCTTCGGAGGAGTGAACAGCCAGGGCGAGGTCCATCTGGCCATTGGTGATGTGGATGCCGACAACCTGGATGAGATTGCCGCCGGTCAGGGTGAAGGTGCAAAGTCCTGGGTGAAGTTCTTTGAGGTGGATGGCTCCCTCATCAGCACCTTCAAAGCCTTCGGAGCATCAAACACCAACGGTGAGCTCCATCTGGCTTTAGGCAACTTTGATACTGACACCGCTGATAACGAGATAGCCATCGCTCAGGGAGAAGGTGGTCAGTCGTGGGTGAAGCTCTTTGAGACCGATGGTACGCTCATTAGGAGCATCAAAGCCTTTGGTGCTGCCAATGCCCAGGGAGAGGTTCATGTGGCGACGGGTGACCTGAACAAAGATGGGATTGATGAGATAATCGCCGGTATGGGAGAGGGTGGCAGCTCCCGGGTGAAAATATTCAACCGATTTGGGAACCTTATCCGTTCCTTCCTGGCATTTGAGGCCGCTGATAACCCCGGCGGTGAGGTGCGTCTGGCGGTGGGGAACTTTGATGCCGACCCAGCTGTGGAGATCGCAGCAGCCACCGGTTATAACGGAGGAAACAAGGTCCGGCTGTTTGACAAGGACGGCACATCAATTGGGGAGTTTACCGCTTTTGGCTTTGGAGGCAACACCAACGGCGATGTGCAGATAACCGCGGCTGATATAGATAACGACGGCATTGATGAAATCATTTGCGGTCATGGTGAGGGAGGGAGTTCCGTGATTAAGGTATTCAAAGCAGATGGCACCGTCATCCTCAGCTTCAAAGCCTTCGGTGGGGTGAACGCCCAGGGCGAGGTGCACTTAGGCAAAAGCAATTACTAAAGGTGTTAATGGCGGTATAAATAAGGAGATTGACGAGATACCTTACTTGATACCCTTTGTATAGAAGATAGACAGGCTTATCGCTTTCCCTTTGACATCCTGGCAGCGGCAATTACACCCCGCAGAGCCAACCTCAACTTCCTTCAATCCCGCAGAAAGAAACCATTCTCTCACCTGCTGTCGTTGAAAGCCGAGCCAGCGGTCTGCCATCTCCTGACGGAACCACTCGTGAGGATGTTCATCTAAATCGGTTATGAACACTACCCCACCGGGTGCACAGACTCTGCTCATCTCCTTAATTGCTTTAAGTGGGTCGGCGGCGTGGTGGAGTGCCATATTGGCAAAAACGGCGTTAACCTCCTTATCTTTAAGGGGTATGTGGTCCATTTCTCCGAGGCGAAATTCTACCTTTGGTCTCAGTTTTTCAGGGAGCTTGCTCTGAGCAATGGAGAGCATGCGGGTGGAGTTATCTACCCCGATGACCTTTTTAACCAGGGGTGCAATAGCTTCTAACATAAATCCAGTGCCAGTTCCTATATCGGCAGCTGTGGTCTCGCTGTTTATGCCCGCCAGTTCTATGGCTTTGTCTCTGACAGCGCTGCTGAAGTAACCCTCTCTTATGCGGTCCCACTCAGGGGCGACGGAATCGAAATATTCTCGGGAGTCCTTCATCCTGTTTATCTCCTTGAGTGAAGAAAGTGGGACGCTGATTATGCCTTGTTTTTATGCCCGTCCTTTTGCTTCATCCTTTTTTATATTCTGCCGCATTATCAGAAACTATAATCCCATATTCTTTGATAACTGTCAACACCCTACGCTGGAATATCTGGAATTTTTCTTCATATATAGAACGGAATTCCTTCAGCCCTGAGTCTATTTTAAGGTATAATCTCAAGAAAGAGATTGTTTGGAAAGGAGGTCGACATATGAAGTTTAGGAGAATGGTAATCATAGGAGGATTGTTAAGTATTATTTTAGTGTTCACTCTGGGGATATCAACTTCGGGGGAGGGCATAATGGAGGGTAAGAATTCAGGAGAGAAGAAACCGAGAGCGCGAGAGGTGGGGGTGGTAGTGGGGATGCTGCCCACGGGTAAATGGAACGCCATTACCGATGTGGAAGGAGTTAAGGTGGGGCATGTGACCCTGATAGAGGGGGAAAATATAAGAACTGGAGTGACCGCCATTCTCCCTCATTCAGGGAATCTCTTTCAGGAGAAAGTCCCGGCAGCCATCTATGTGGGAAACGGCTTCGGCAAATTGGCGGGCTCTACTCAGATCGAGGAGCTGGGGAATATTGAGACCCCCATCTTGTTGACCAATACCCTCAATGTCCCCCTGGCGGCGGATGGGCTGATTGAGTATATGCTGAGCTTGCCCGGCAATGAGGAGGTCAGGTCTATAAACCCTGTGGTGGGGGAGACCAATGACGGCAGCCTCAATGACATCCGTGGAAGACACATCAACAAGCAGCATGTCAGACAGGCGATAGAGAAGGCTGCCAGCGGACCTGTGGAAGAGGGCTCGGTGGGAGCAGGAACGGGAACTATCTGCTTTGGCTTCAAGGGTGGTATTGGGACCTCCTCTCGGGTGCTGTCCCCATCGCAGGGGGGCTACACAGTGGGCGTGCTGGTTCAGAGCAACTACGGTGGAATTTTGACCATCAACGGCGCACCCGTGGGAAGGGAGCTGAGGGAGTATACCGGAAGGAGAGGACAGCAAGATGGCTCGTGCATGATTGTGGTAGCTACCGATGCCCCCCTAATGCATCGGAACCTCAAGAGGCTGGCTAAAAGAGCCATGCTGGGATTGGCGCGGACAGGCTCCTATTCGAGCAGCGGGAGCGGGGACTATGTGATTGCTTTCTCTGCCGCAAAGGAGCTAAGGATTAGTACCCAGGCTGGGGAGAAGGTTTCTCTCGAAGAGCTCACCAACAGAATGGTATCCCCCCTGTTTATGGCGGTAGTGGAGGCTACCGAGGAGGCTGTTTACAACTCCCTTTTCAAAGCTACTACTATGACCGGAAGAGATGGGAACCGGGCGGAGGAAATCCCAGTGGAAAATGTGGTGGAGATTTGTCGCAAATACGGGGTCTTGAATTGGGATAAAACCCTTCCTCCGCAGCCATAATCCATCTAATTGAGGTGAGAATCCTTCTTCATTTGAACAGGAACATACAGGCTTAAAAGAAGGAGGGGAGGGGAAGTCTTTTATTCATACCGCAGGGCATCAATGGGATGGAGGCGGGCAGCCCTGATGGCGGGCAGCGTGCCCGCGAAGAGCCCTACTCCCGTCATCACTGAGAAAGCGACCAGCAGGACCATGGGGGAGACCTCGGGTGCCGCGAAGAACCGGGGGAGAGGGAATTGCGCCAGCAGCCAGCTGAAGCCCATTCCCAGAAGTATCCCTATACCGCCGGCGGGGAAGGTAATCACCAGGGCTTCTACCAGAAACTGAAGGAATATATGGCGGCGCTTGGCTCCAACGGCTTTTCTTATGCCAATCTCTCTGGTTCGCTCCCTGACTGCCACCAGCATGATGTTCATCACCCCCACCCCTCCAATGAACAGAGTGATGGCGCCCACTAATCCCAGGAAGATTTGCAATCCTTTTCCGAACCTCTCCATTTCGGTCATCCCCTCGGAGACATTGGAGACGCGCAAAGCCTCGGTGTCGTCAGGGAGGAAACCATGCAGAGGGGCTAAGGTCTTTCTTATTGTCTCTTCGCATTGGTCGGCATATACTCTGCTGGTGACCTGAACCATAACACGGTCCACATAAGGGGTGCCCACAAAGAGCGTCTGGACAGTGGAGAAGGGAATGAGGAGCTTATCGTCGTCCAGGGTATCATATACACTCAACTGTTCCCCTTTGGGTCGGGAGACCCCGATGACCGCGAACCTTATTCCATTGACCTTGACATATTCCCCCACGGCTGGCTTGTTCTCACCGAAGAGCCTGTTTTTTATGTTTGCTCCCAGGAAGCAGACCCGCCGCCCTTGTCTGACATCCTCCTCATTGATAAACCTTCCATCGCCTACGCTGAAGTTTCTCATCTCCAGGGTTTGAGGAAAAACTCCCAGGGTGTGCACCGACCGGCTCTCATTTTTATACTTCACCCTCAGGTATCCGGGTGATATCTCGGGAGTGATATATTCGAAATAGGGGAAGCTTGTAGCCTTCAGGGCGAGTATGTCTTTTTCGGTAAGGCGGGTGCGCTTACCCGCCCGGTAGCCCCCCAGACCGGTTTCCCCCCTTCCCGGGTAGACCATTATCAACTTCTCCCCCAGCTTGCCAAACTCATACATAAAGTATTTCTGAAAACCGACCCCCCATCCTACCAGCATCACCACTGAGGTCAAACCCCATATAATTCCGAACATAGTGAGCATGGTGCGCCCCTTTTTAGCCCTGAGGTCATGCCACGCTAAGTTTAAAGTCTCTTTAAAAAGCATACATTATATCCTTATTTATTCATAATGAAGGGCTTCCACCGGGTCGAGCCTGGCTGCCCGCCGGGCGGGCAGGGTGCCGGAAAAAAGGGCTATGGCAATCATCACCGCCATTGCCCAAATAAATACCGATGGGGACAACACTGGTTCAGGGAAGAAGCTACTGGGTTTGGGAAGCTTTTGTCCCAGATATATCATACCCATCCCCAGGAGGATGCCTACCCCTCCGCCTATGAGGACGATGGTTCCTGCCTCACCTAAGAACTGGAGCAAAATGTCCCTGGCTTTGGCGCCGATAGCTTTTCGCACCCCTATCTCCCGGGTCCGCTCGGCAACGGAGACCAGCATGATGTTCATTACCCCCACCCCACCTACCAGTAGGGTTACTACGCTCACTACACCCATAAAGATGTTCAGGGCGGTGCTCATTCGCTCTATCATTATGAGGTAATCAAGAAAATTATATATCTGCAGTGCTTCCTCATCATCGGGAGAAAAGTTGTGGAGATTGGCTAAAGCTTTTCTGACTTCGGCTTCGGCTTTTTTTGACTCCTCCTTACTGTATGGCTGAACCTGAATCATCCACAAATATCGGGAGCCGGTCAGGAGCGCTTGAGCGGTGGTGAAGGGGACCAGTATCTGTCCGTCATCACGGCTTCCAAAAGTAGACATCTGCTGCCCTTTGGCTTTGGCAACGCCTATGACCTTGAAACTGATCCCCCTTATCCGTATCTCCTCCCCCAGAGCATCGTTGGATTTAAACAGACGCTCCTTTGCTTCCGCTCCCAGCACGCAGAACCTCCGGCGGCGCCTTATGTCCTCTTGGTTTATGAATCTCCCCTGAGCGATTTCGAAGTTTCTGACTATCCTTGCCTCAGGCACCACCCCTCTGGTGTCTATACTGCGGCTCTCAATACCCCTCTTAGTAATGAAGTACCCACGAGCTGCAGGGATTGCGTATTCCACCGAGGGGCAGCTTGTTTTGATGGCTTCTATGTCTTTGAGAGTGAAACGGATGTCCCTTCCGGCTTTATAGCCTCCAAATTCTTTACCGGTATGTCTGGGATAGACTAATATGAGCTTTTTACCGATTTTGGTCATTCCCTCTCCGAACATCTCCCGCAGTCCGATTCCCCACCCTGCTAACAAAACTACCGCAGTGATTCCCCAGGTTATTCCGCACATGGTGAGGATGCTCTGGAGCTTGTTTGCCCTGAGATTGCTCAGTCCCTGTCTGGCTACCTCTTTTAAATCCATTGGCTAAACCTTTAAAATCCTTTATCTACCTTCAGGTGAGTGCAATAGCAACAATTCTCAAGGAATGACGACCGTGTCTCCCTCCTTCAAGCCCTTGAGGATTTCGGAATGGATGCCATCGCTGATGCCCAGCTCCAGCTCTATCTTCTTTTTCCCATCTTCGGAGGTGGGGTCGGGGATGTAGACGAAGGTTTTGCCTTCTTCCCTGATGATGGCGCTTTCCAGTAGAAGGAGGGTATTAGTGTGCTTTTCCACTATGATTTCAGCGTCAGCCGACATGCCGGCTTTCAATCTGCTGGTCTCCTCCGGGATTTTCACCTTCACTTCGAAATTGACGATATTCTCCTCCTCTCTTCCTAAGGGAGCGATTTTAATTAATTCCCCCTTAAACCTCTCTTCGGGATAGGATTCCACTTTTATACTGACCGGCATTCCCTCCTTTATTAGCCCCATATCGCTCTCATCCACATCTCCCTTGAAATACATCTCCGAGACATCGGCTATGGTCATAATCACCGTCCCGCCCGAAGCAGAGGCTAAGGGCACCACGGTGGTGCCCTCATCGGTATCCCGGCTGAGGACAATCCCCGAAATGGGGGAGAGAAGGAGCATGCTCTTCATCGCTTCCTGCATTTCGGTCCCCTGTTCGGGCTCCTTTGTGCTGGCGGGAGAGGCTTTGCTCCCGTATTCCAGCACCTGAAGCTCTGCCTTGGCGGCATAGTAGCGAGCCTCGGCTAAGTAATAAGCGGTTTTCACATCGTCAAAATCTTTGGTGGAGATGAGCCCCTGTTTGAGCAGCTGTTGGTTTCGGAGGTAGTTGTTTTCGGCTTTCTCTTTCTCCAGCTCGGCTGAGCGGAGGTCCTCGCGAGCTCTGACCATTTCCAACGGGGTGGCACCGGGTATCACCTCCGCCAGCTTCTGACCAACC
>JAOUOQ010000094.1 GCA_029880275.1 Candidatus Aminicenantota bacterium
ATATAAGAACCATAAACATCAGTGAGGACGAAGGAGCCAGCTTCCATGACGGAGCGGTCAACATGCGTCTCAGCGGCGAAGTTCACCACCACATCGCTCTCCTCGACCAGGGGCTCCACCACCTGCAGGTCGCAAATATCCCCCTTCACGAAGCGGTATCGGGGGTCATTCTCTATATCTTTAAGGTTCTCCAGGTTTCCGGCATAGGTGAGCTTATCGAGATTGATAACCTTTATATCACGATAGGTGTTGAGGAGGAAGCGGATGAAATTGCTCCCCATAAAACCAGCGCCACCGGTTATCAGGTATGTGGTCAAGTTCCCTTACCTCCTTCCTTTAGCGGTCTTTCCGTGCCCAATCGTAGGGGACCTGTCCGCTGTGAGGGTCGACATTTATCTGGTCAGGGTTATCGTAGTTGTAAGGCTCTGTGGGGCAGTTAGCCACAATAGCCTCGGTCTCGCTGATGCATTTCCATCCGTGGAATACATTGTTGGGGATTTGCACCATCACCGGGTTATGGACACCTATAAAGAACTCGTTAATCTCCCCCCGGGTGGGTGAGTCTTCGCGGGGGTCGTAGAGCACCAATTTCAACATCCCACTAACGCAGACTATGTTATCCACCTGCACCCGGTGGAGATGCCATCCTTTGACCACCCCGGGATATGTGGTAGTGCAGTATACCTGCCCGAATTTGATGAAAAACTCCGAATCGTCGCATCGGAGCAGTTCCGTTAGCCTTCCCCGCTCATCGGGGATAACCCTCAATTTCTTAACCTTTACTCCTTGTATCATCTTTCCACTTATGCCTCCCGGATGCCCGCCTCACTGTTATCACCTAACATAAAGCGATAAGCTTTGGGCTTGGAGGGAGCCTGGTAGATGCGGACATTCTTTCCGATCAGGCTCCCTGAGATTCGGTTCTTAATATTAATAATAGAGCTGTTCTTCAGGATAATGCTGTACTCTATTTCGCTGTTCTTTATCTCTACCTCATCGTGGATGGAGGTAAAGGGACCGATAAAAGAGTTCTCAATCAATGTGTTGTAACCTATTATAACCGGTCCGCGGATGACGCTCTTTCTGATTACTGCCCCTTTTTCGACCACAACCTTCCCTTCAAGCCGGGAGGCTTTGTCTATCGTCCCCTCAATCCGCCTCTTCAGGTTGTCGAGGACTATTCTATTGGCTTCCAGCATGTCCTCCAGCTTGCCGGTATCCTTCCACCACCCCTGAATGACATAAGGCTGAACATTGAGACCTTTATCTATCATATACTGGATGGCATCGGTAATCTCGAGTTCTTTCCTCCTGGAGGGTTTGATGCTCTTCACCGCTTCAAATATTTGGTGGTCAAACATATAGACACCCACCAGCGCCAGGTCGCTTTTGGGCTCTTTGGGCTTTTCGGTGAGCTTCACCACCCTGTCATCGTGCAATTCAGCCACCCCAAAGCGACCGGGGTCCTCAACGTGGGCTAATAGTATCTGGGCGTTTGGTCTTTTGGAGCGAAACTCCTCCACCAGGTCAGCTATGCCGCCTTTGATCAGGTTATCGCCAAGATACATTACAAAAGGCTCGTCCTTTAGATACCACTCGGATACCTTCACCGCATGAGCCAGACCGAGGGGCTCGGGCTGGTCGATATAAGTCACCTTCAGTCCCCAACGAGACCCATCTCCCACCGCCTCTTTAATCTCCTCCTTTGTCTCTCCAACCACAATACCCACCTCCTCAATACCAGCTTCTGCTATCGCTTCCAGCCCGTAGAATAGAACCGGCTTGTTGGCTACCGGAACCAGCTGCTTGGCATTGGTAAAGGTAATGGGGCGCAGCCTGACCCCCTTACCCCCGCTTAATATCAATCCCTTCATATTCCTATCATTCCTTTAAAAAAAGTTGGCTAACGAGCCAATATTTTTTAAGTCAACCATAATCCTGAACTCGGTCACCTGACGATAGAAGAAGTCGAAGCGAGTGAATTTAAAAAGAAAGCCGCAGCACTGGGTGTTGTATTTCACGCCAGCGCCCCCTTGAAGGAGACGGTTAAGCTGAAAGTTATAGTTGAAGGAATAAGTAAATTCCCACTTCTTCTTCTGCAGATTAAACCACCCATTAGTGCCTACTATATGACCAGGGATTATCCCATCTTCAATGGGAAGAGAGCGATAGTACGAGGCGTTCAAGCCTATTCTATCCTTATGCTGGAAGTAGCCGTTTATTCCTAAGCTCTGGAAATCTCTCTGGTAAAGGTTGTAGATTAATCTGGTGCTAATCTGATACTGGGGATGCGGGCTGAAGGTTACATTGGTTTGCAGAGGAGAGAATGCATGAATCTCCCTGGTGCCAATAACCACCCCTCTGAGCCTGTTGTAGTTTCTGCCAAATGAGGTCCCCAGCGCGGGGTCGAGGGAATAAAACTGAGATACCTCCAGAGTCAAAAACTCCCATGGGACTAGCTGACCGGTGGAGGGGTCCCTCCTTTTGGCTAAAAAACGGTTTATCAGGGAAAAGCGAAGTTCATTAAAGGGGAAGCTAAAATCGGTGGCATCGTAAAGGATGACTCTATCCTGATTGGTGACCTCCGACATATATTGGTAGCTGATGCGGGGCTCGATTATATGCTTGAATTTAGAGGAATAGCTGTTATCAGGAGTATCAAAGATCTTGGTAAATACCGGACCAATGATGGAGACAGCGAATTGATAATAACGGCGGTGCAAGGTTCCATCTAACACTTGTTCGCTCACAGGGTCCTTCTGCTTGTCGTAAATGGTTTCCCGAAACCCAAAGGAAGGGGTAATGGTAAGCCATTTCAATCCAGTGAAAGGGGCGCTAATCTGAGGATATAGGTCTATCCTCCGCGAGTAACTTGTTTCCTTTTCAATGCCTTTTTTGAACTCAATTCGGTTCGGTTTGAGGAAAGAGGTCTCAAAGGAGAAGTAAAAAGGGCTTCCTCCCAGCTTCTGGCTCCTACCGCTGAAGGTCACAGAAGGGAGATCACGCATGGTCACATAGCTTCTGGTGACTTCATCGGTCTGAAGCTCGCCGTCTTGGTCACTTCTGATAAAATAGGTCTGATGTTGTCTGGCCTGAAGACTGAAACTATAGTAAGAGCGGCTCCAGTTCAGAAAACCCCCCGACCTGATAGAACGGGACGAGGTGACGCTGAAATCCCTTTCAAAGTCCTGCCGAAAACCAAGGTCGCTCAGATAATCGACCGAAGCACCTGCCCGAAATCCCCATCCCATCTCCTGGTTATGGAAGAGCTTGAAGTTATATCTTTTGCTCCCGGTATTCCTGTCCGTGAGATAATAGCCGTAGGCATTCCCCTGGCTCCTCTCATCCATAACATAGCGGTATTGCGCCCCCCTACCCCACCCTAATTTGGAATTGTAATCAAGGAAGAAAGT
Organism: Candidatus Aminicenantota bacterium; assembly: GCA_029880275.1. Lineage (GTDB taxonomy): Bacteria > Acidobacteriota > B3-B38 > Guanabaribacteriales > B3-B38 > Guanabaribacterium. Next base: position 3,414 of record JAOUOQ010000094.1, read on the forward strand.
GGCGTCCATGCTGCGGTTGATAGCCCAGAAGAACGCGTTGCTGACAATCATACCCCGCAGCGTGGAGCTGCCGATGTTGGGCAGGAGAAACCCGGTAGAGCGCTCCCTCTTGAGAGGCCATTTAAGGTAGGGAAAATAAAAAACTGGTATATTTTTAATTTTCAGGGTTGGTCCCCGCAGGGTGATGTAATGGTCGATGTGGATGGTAGCTTCCCCACAGGAGACACTCCAATGGGGGATAGGCTGGGTGCAGGAGGTGAAGACAACATTGTTCACCCTGAACTTATCCTCTCCAATTTTCTCAATCTTCTCCGCCTCAATAATGAACTCATCCTTGACCGTGAGTCGCGCGTTATGGAATGTACCGGTTCCGGTCTTCATACTGAACTCCATCTTATCACCGGCTATCTTCATATCCTTCTGCTCGAGGACGGCATTGCCTTCCGCGACAAACTCCAGGGTTAATATATTATAGGTTGTCTTGTCAGCTTGCAGGCGGATGTCCCGGTATGTTATATCTACATAGCCTGAGGCTAAACGGTGCTCCTTGTCAACCTGCTCCATGTGATCGGCCCTGATGTTAAGATCGGAGGGGAGCTTCTGCTGAATCCCCTGAGAGGGATTAACCTTCTGCTGCTGATTCTGCTCGTTTTGAAGGGCAGGGGTCTTCTTCCCTTCCTCTTCCCCCTGGAGAAACGGAGCTAAAAGAAAGAGCCACAGCGCAAAGATGCTGATGAGAATTGCTTGACAGAGCCTGTTATGATGCATCCTTTATACCATCAGATTAAGTTAAAATATAATTATCACAATAAAAGATATTTTTCAAGATAATATTAGGCACCTCCGGCTCAATAGTTTGGGAATAAGAAAGGCTTTTCTCTGAAGAGAAAAGTCATCTGGTGCTGTGTCAGAGTTCCTTGATCTCGCCTACCAGGTAGAATGAGCCGGTAGCGCACACCGCCTCTCTCTCTGTCCGGGAGCTGACCATCTCCATAGCCTCAGCAACGCTGTCCGCAGTGGTGAGATGGTATTGATACCTCCTTCCCAGTCGGAGCAAATCGACTGGCTCAGCCCCTCTGTCTACCTTCAGTCGGGGCAAGATTACCCGTCGAGCTAAGGGAAGGATAATTCTCATTACCTTCTCTATCTCTTTATTTCGCATGATGGCGAATATCAGAGCTAATCCTTCGGGGAAAAACTGGCGGAGAAACCTCCTCAACCAACCCATTGCCTCAGGATTATGAGCGCCATCCAGAATCAAGGGGGGGCTCTGAGAGATAATCTCCAGCCTTCCGGGAAACCTTACCCTGGCTAATCCCTCCTTAACCGAACGGTGAGGAACTGTAAAGTCCATCTCCCTGATGTGCTCGGCGACCAGAACCACGGTGGAGGCATTCAAAATCTGGTGCTCGCCAGCTAAACCAAGTCTTACACTTCCATAGAAATCCTTTTCTGTCTCCAGGTCAAAGATGGGGAAAATTCCTCTCTCCCTTATTCGGAAAGACACCTCCTTTCTGGTTTGCCATAGTTGGGCACTTTGATGCTGGCATTCCCTCTCCAATACCCCCATGGCGATGGGGGAGCGGCACGCTGCCACCACTCGCCCCTTTCTCTTGATTATTCCCGCCTTTTCCCAGGCTATCTGCTCCACGGTGGAACCAAGATGCTCCTTATGGTCTTTGCTTACCGAGGTGATAACCGACACCAGTGGCTTAACTACATTAGTGGCATCGTATCTTCCACCCAGTCCCACCTCCAGCACGGCTATATCTACTTTCTGCTGAGAGAAATAGGTAAAGGCTAGAGCAGTAAGCACCTCGAAAAAGGTAGGACAATGGCTAAGCTTACCTTTAGCCATAAGGTCGCTAGTAACCTCTTTCAGATGACCTGTGAGCTCGGCAACCTCAGCCGGGGAGATCTGCTTCCGGTCAATCACTATCCGCTCTTCAAGATTTACCAGATGGGGAGAGGTATAAAGCCCCACCCGGTAGCCAGCTTCACAGAGTATGGAGGAGAGCATGGCTGCGGTAGAACCCTTGCCATTGGTCCCCGCTATCAAGATAGATGGGTAGCCTTGGTGAGGGTTGCCAAGAGATGAGAGTAGAGTAGTAATGGCCTCCAGCCCCAACCGGATGCCGAATTGTCGAAGCCCGTAAAGGTAATCAATCGCCTGAGGGTAATCCATGCTCCTGCAAAGGAAAAGGGGCGCTAACTACATTCTGGTTCCATTGACTCCTTTGATGCCCCTTCTTACATCAGTAAAAAAAACTACCGAATGAATGCTCTAAAATGGAAAATAGGAAGACAAGGGAAGCCACTGTCAGCCCTTTTTCATTGGTTCGGGATCATAAATCGGAGACAATTGATAAGAATCCCTTTTAGCTCCTTCCGTCCAATTACCATATCTATCATACCGTGTTCCAACAGGAATTCAGCCCGCTGAAATCCCGGTGGGAGTTCCTGGCGGATGGTCTGCTCAATCACTCGGGGACCGGCGAACCCTACAAGGGCTTTAGGCTCGGAGATATTCAAGTCGCCCAGCATGCCAAAGCTGGCGGCTACCCCTCCGGTGGTGGGGTCTGCCAGAATCGATATATAAGGGATGCCTGCTTCATCCAGCCGGGCCAAGGCGGAACTGATTTTTGCCATCTGCATCAGAGAGAGGGCTCCCTCCTGCATTCGTGCCCCCCCTGAAGAGCATACCACTATGAGGGGCATCCTCCTTTCCAACGCTAACTCAATAGCCCGGGTTATCTTCTCTCCTACCACCGAGCCCATGCTTCCTCCCATGAAGTGATACTCCATAGCAGAGATGATGACGGGTATCTTACCCACCTCACCCACAGCGGTCACCACCGCCTCGCTGAAACCTGTCTTCTCCTCGCTCTCTTTCAACCTCTCCTTGTATTTCTTGGTGTCCTTAAAAGTCAGGGGGTCGCAGGAGCGGATATTATCGTCGATTATCTCATACTTCCCATCGTCGAACAGAGACAGCATCCTATCCTGAGCCGAGATGCGAAAATGATAGTTGCACTTGGGGCATACCTTGGAATTACGAAGAATCTCCTCTTTGTACACTATAGCCTGACAGTTTTCACACTTCAGCCACAGCCCATCGGGGACTTTAAGCCGCCGCTCTCCGAGCGGCTCTCGCGGTTTTCTCTTCTTTTTAAACCATTCCATTTGCCGAAAGGGAAAAAGCCCTCACCTCGTCAAAAATCAAATAAAATTCTCCCCTGCTCCACCAATAATAGTAAAACTATAGCCTAATTTATATGCAAAATCAACCCCTTTTATGAACCTCCTCCCCTATTGGATAAGGGCAATTTCGTCCAAAGGCACTGACTCCTCATTAATCTAAATTACCCTTCAGGCAGGGAATCAGAAGCCAGCTTCATCCCATCGCCTGATGGTGTCTTTGATGAGCTTTGCCAGCTTTTCAGCTACCTTGTTCATATAGAGCTTGGCCTGGTCGAGGTCGAAATTTGGATACCCCTCCCCGGCTTTGTAGAGCAATATGGAGGAAGGAGAGGGAATGGCGGTATAGCTGGGGTCAAGAGGAGAGGCTAACTTTTCAGAGTAGAACTCCTTATGAATCAGTGAAGGGTCGACCGCCAGCATGGCAGCGTTCTCGTTCACCCCGGCATGACCCCCATCCTCGCCGAACACTTCCGTGGTGATGTCGGCGGTATAGCTCCACCAGTCAATCGTCAGACAGCGAACCTTTCGCGCTAAGGCAATCTCGGTAGCCGCCTCGTCCACTGGCTGGCGGTTGGGACCATGCCCGTTAATTATGATGATATTTTTGAACCCGATAGTAGCCAGCCCCT
>JAOUOQ010000095.1 GCA_029880275.1 Candidatus Aminicenantota bacterium
CATCCAGCACTCCTTGAGGCGGGGCTGGAGGGACTATGGACCCCCATGCTGATGATGAAGATGGGCTACTGCGAATACTACTGCACCCTGTGCGGTCAGGTCTGCCCTACGGAAGCTATCCGGAAGCTCCCTCTGGAGGAGAAGCAGAAGGTCCGCATTGGCACTGCGTTCATAGATAAAAGCCGCTGCATCCCTTATACTCTATCGACCAACTGTATTGTCTGCGAGGAGCACTGCCCCACGCCCAAAAAGGCGATCTGGTTCGAGGAGGTTGAGGTGGTAAACCGCGAGGGGGAGAAAGTGGTGGTGAAGCAGCCGCGAGTGGACCCCCAGCTGTGCATCGGCTGTGGTGTCTGCGAATATAAATGTCCCGTTATTGATAAGCCCGCCATCTATGTTACCAGCATCGGGGAGAGCCGTTCCCCCGATAACCAGCTGATAATATAAGGAAGGACGAAAGCTTATTTCTAATATTGCAATTCTTTAATAGCTTCTTATTTTAAAAATAGTTGCTAGAGGTGTGGCAATCAATATAATAAGAGGGATAAGTCTCTACAGAATGACATTTAATTCTTCGAAATTTTTATCTATGCCTTGTAATGTTTTAGTATCCTCTCTCTATCCTCAGTCTCTTTGTCTCCTTTATAATAAATTTCAATTAATTCAATTTTATCTGTTTCTTCAAAATAAGCATTGATTACTCTTATTCCAGAGAAAGCTCCTCCTTGTAAAGATCTACAGGCAAACTTTCTTGCCTTGTATATTTTGGGGGAATCTATTCCTAAACCAGATATTGGAACAATCCCTTTATTATCTATTTTTAATTTATGATAAAGATTTAATCCTGTTTCAATAAATCTATTTAAATCCTCTTCCAGTGTTACATATCTTTTAAGCAGTCTTTTAAAATCTCTATCAAACTCAGGAAGACTAACGACCTCCCGAAATATCTTCTTCACTATATTCTCTCACTGAGTAGGCTGGTGTCCTGTAAAAAACAGATTCATATTCAATAATTTCCTGCTCTTCGGTGGTTAGCCAAGGAACATCGTTATGAGAATAATCACTTATTTGATTAGCGTTCTTATCGGAAAGCCTGTTTAAAACATCGTTAATTACTTCAATTTCGTTACCGTTAAGCTTTGAAAGATCTGGCTTTCTCAATGGCAAATATTTAGTTTGGGGATGGGTAAAATATCTTGTTGCAGATCTGGTAATCTCTTTTTTCTCAATCATTTCATGCACAATCTTACCGAACTCTATGGGTGTTGGTCCATAGATATTCTTTTGATAGGTTGCTCCTATTAGTTGTTCCTCATACTTTTCATAATAATCGAAATCGATGAAGTAAAAAAGCTTATAGATTACAGTCTCTCCGATGTTAGGTTTTGACCCTACTTTATTCAAGATATAAAGCAGAACCTCTTTGAACTTCTCTAAATTTTTCTGAGGCACATTTATTCTAATTTTCGCTCTTGATTTCTCTTTCTTTCTTGTATGATTTAAAATCACCTCTGGTTCTTTTTTTGCGTCTAATATAGCTTCTACTGAAAGATTGAATATATCTGACAGTTTTACTAATTCATCAGTGGATACTTTTCGATCTCCATTTTCTATTTGAGAAATTGCAGTGCGCGAAACACCCAATAACTCTGAAAGACTTTGCTGGCTAATTCCTAACCTTTCTCGTAGTCCTTTTATTCTTTTACCAAGCTTGCTATAAAACTCCCTAACCATTGCTTTGCCTCCTTTCATCCACTTTTCATTTATATAATACATCATGTAAGATATTTTGTCAAGGGAATGTTGGATTTTAATGCATATTTTAATATAGCACAAAGTCTATTTTATATCAAAATAACACGGGCGAGATTTTAAACAGGTTGAGAAGAGCAGTACAAGTAACAATGATAAGGATTCTATCAAGAGGAGAAATACTTTGACTATATGACCGAATAACTCAAAGCATCATAAAAGGATAATCTTTTGGGGCTTTCTCCTCTTTTATGGTAAAAAGCAGAAGCAGGCCGGAAACAAAGCCGAGCCCTGCTCCATAGGAGAATATTGCCAGCGAGCCCCAGTTTCGCCAGAGGAGCCCGGCGATGGCATTAGCGGGAAAAGCCGCCAGCCCCACGGTAGTATGGTAGATGCCCAGGGCAGTTCCTCTTATCTCCGGTCGAGCCAGGTCGGAGGCGAACGCCCGGGATACCGACTCAAATATCGCCATAAAAACTCCATATACGGCGAAGAGCAGCCAGACATAGAGAGGGCGCCCTGTCAGCAGGAATCCCAGACTCACCACGCCGAAAAGGGCAAAGCCGAGGGCGAGCACTTTCTTCCTGCCCACCCGGTCGGACAGAGCACCCATGGGCGTTGCTGACACCGCAAAGGCGATGTTATATACAAGCCAGACCAGAGGAATCAGACTGACGGCAACTCCCATTTCTTCAGCTTTCAGAATAAAGAAAGCGAAGCTGAAGTTTCCCAGGCTGAACAAAAAGCTGATGGCGATAAAGAGCTTGAATCTTTTATCTACCAGACGGAAACCCTTTAAGGGAAGCCTCTGTATGCCTTCAGGGGGAGGTCTCTTCTCCTTTACCTTCAGGATGAACAGCACCGCCACCATAGCCGGTACTATGGCAATCAGAAAGACCTGGCGATAATTAGAGCGGAACTGGCTGAGGAAAAAATAAGCTAAAAGGGAGCCAATAATCCCCCCCAGACTATCCATCATCCGATGGAAGCCGAAGTAGCCCCCTCTTCGCTCCCGACTGATAGAATCGGCAATCAAAGCATCTCGGGGGGAGGTTCTTATGCCCTTGCCTACTCTGTCTAAGAACCTGCCGACGAAGATATGCTGCCAGATGGTGGATAATGCGAAGATTACCTTGCTCACCGCCGAAAAGCTATAGCCTCCGAAGATTAAAAACTTCCTTCTTCCCATCTTATCGGAGAGCCAGCCGGAGAAGACCTTGAGCAGGCTGGCGGTGCTCTCAGCCACTCCCTCAATCAGACCTATAATTCCCTTACCTGCACCCAGGACATTGGACAGAAAAAGGGGTATCAGGGGGAAGATCATCTGGCTGCTTATATCGGTGAAAAGGCTCATCAAGCCTAAAGCGAAGACATTCTTATTAACCCCCCAAAGCTCTTCCTCGGACTTGCTTTTCATAAGGTTTCTCTTTTCAGGCGAATGAGAGATGTTCGCCTCCTTCTCTTATTACTCCCAATCTGTAGACGAGAGGATGATAATATTAAAAAACGAGGGAGTCGTCAAGCATTTATGCAAGATACCACAAGTCAAATGAGATGCATCCCTCTAATTCATTTCACATAGATGATAATGCGGAAGACTAAGGGGTCAGTTACCCCTTCCGTGGGATTTTCCTTGAGTCACTCGATTTTTTTCCCCTTGTGAAATATTAAGGATTGATTTTTCACTTTAAATTTATATAATAAAGAAAATTTAATAAATATGTTGTTGCTAATCGCTCAAGGGGAAAAAGGATTTCAGATAAAGCGGAGCCTCATGAGAGAGGCAATCTTATTGGAAAGGAGTGGCTGAAGAAAGGGAGTGTGGCTTCAGCAAGAATTCTTTTTAGGGGGACAACCATTGGAGGCTCTTTTAAAAGAAATGTCCCATCTTTTAACCCTGCCTTTCAGGTAGAGAAAAGGGAGGTGATTGGAGATGATACCCAGCAAAGTATTTCTTACCAAGGGTGTAGGCAAGCATAAGGACAAGCTGCAATCCTTCGAGCATGCTCTCAGGAAAGCTGGTATTGCCTATTGCAATATTGTGAGGGTGTCAAGCATCCTGCCGCCAGGATGCGTGGTAATCTCCAGGGAGAAGGGGCTCAATCTAATAGAACCGGGGGAAATAATCTATTGTGTTTTGAGCGAAGGTTCCACCAATGAGCCAAACCGCCTAATAGTTGCTTCTATCGGCATCGCTATACCCTCTGAGAAAGGACAGTACGGCTATATAAGTGAGCATCATACTTTCGGTCAGACCGAAGAAGTAGCCGGAGACTATGCTGAAGACCTGGCAGCCAGTATGCTTGCTTCAACCCTGGGAATTGAGTTTGACCTGGATATCGCCTGGGATGAACGCAAGCAGGTATATAAAATGGAGCATAAGATAGTAAGAACAAGCAACATATCCCAGTCGGCCATCGGGGATAAAAACGGGCTGTGGACCACTGCGGTGGCTGCTGCCATCTTTATTCGCTGAAGGTGCCCTTTATTTTTTAAGAATAGGAGAAGAGGATGCAAAGACATCTGGTAAAACCTGTTCGCCCATTCGCCCTCTCCAGGGGGGAGTCTATTGCCACCTTGCTGGAGAAGATGGGGGGAACCTCTTTCCAGGCACGAAGCCTTTCACGAGCGCTGGAAATCTGGCTGGATATGCTGAAGGATGAAACGGGTATCTTCTTAGGATTGGCCGGGGCGATGGTACCCGCAGGGATGCGTGAGGTGATCGCATACCTCATTGAAAATCGCCTGATAGACTGTCTGGTGTCCACTGGAGCCAATCTCTTCCACGACTGCCACGAAACACTCGGACACTATCACTGGCAGGGGAGCGCCAGGGTTGACGATATGGCTCTGCGAAGCGAAGGAATTGATAGAATTTACGATACCTTCGCCCGGGAGGAAGAGTTCAGAAAGGTGGACCTGTTCATCGCCGAATGGGCATCCACCCTGGAGCAAGACCGCCCATACACTACCCGGGAGTTCCTCTACCGGTTGGGGGAGAAACTAAGCGCAAGCAGTGACAAAAGAGGAATACTCACCGCAGCCTTCCGGAAGAAACTTCCCATCTACTGCCCTGCCATCGGTGACAGCTCTATAGGGATCGCTCTGGCGGAGGGAAGGGTGAAAGGAACTAACAGGATTATCTTCAATGTGATTCAGGATGCGATTGAGCTCACCCAGATAGTTACCAGCACTCCTTCTACCGGGGTCATCTATATAGGTGGAGGAACACCCAAGAACTTCATCCAGCAGACGGCCATTATTGCTCCCATTATTTCCCAATGGAAGGGAGAGGGGCATAAATACGCCGTCCAGATAACCACCGATTCCCCTCAGTGGGGTGGTCTGTCGGGCTGCAGCTTTGAAGAAGCCCAGAGCTGGGGCAAGATTGCCGAAAGGGCTTTGAAGACCACGGTCAATTGCGATGCCACCATAGCTCTTCCCATCCTCGTCTCCGGGCTTATAGAGAAGTGGGGAGCGACGGAAAGGGGGCTCCATCTCAAGTTCTCTGTGGGAAAGACTTTGGAGGTCTCCCTTTGATGACGAAGATGAATTTTGGCGGTCTGCCCCCGGAGGAATCGGCTTTTGAGACTTCTCGCTTCCTGATCCTCCCGGTCCCCTACGAGGAGACGGTAACTTACCTCAAAGGCACCCGCAGGGGACCGCAAGCCATCATTGAAGCCTCCCAATATGTGGAGCTTTACGATGAGGAGCTTAATATGGAGCCATACCGGGCAGGGATTCATACTCTGCCGGAAGTGGCACCAGAAAAAGACCCCAAACATATGATGGAAAAGCTGGCAGCCCGAATTGCGGAGCTGTGCAGTCCGAAAAGAACCTTGGTCACTTTGGGGGGTGAGCACTCCATCACCGTGGGGGTCATCAAAGGATTAAAGGAGCATTATCCCCAGCTCTCGGTCCTCCATCTCGATGCCCATGCCGACCTGAGGAACGAGTATGAGGGATTGAAGCTGAGCCACGCCTGCGTCGCCCGGAGGGCTTATGAGATGGCACCGGTGGTGACAGTCGGGGTTCGAAGCATGAGCCTGGAGGAAGCGGAGTTTATAAGAGATAAAGAGTTTCCCCTCTATTATGCCTCTGAACTAATGACTGGAAGCCCCCCCTGGGAGGAGATAGTGGGAAGGCTCTCGGAGACCGTCTATGTGAGCATAGACCTCGATGTATTTGATCCTTCGCTGATGCCCTCGGTGGGCTCCCCAGAGCCCGGGGGGCTGGACTGGTATAAGACCCTTGAGCTGCTGCGCCTGGTGGCAGAGAGAAGAAGGGTTATCGGCTTTGATGTGGTAGAGCTCTGTCCCGTTGAAGGGCTTGTTGCTCCCGACTTTCTCGCCGCCAAACTGGTCTACAAAATGATCGGGTACATCTCCCATTTTGGGGAGAAAGCCAGCCCCCTCTCAGAAGAGAGAAAGGGCTGAAGGGGCATCCCCGCTTTTATCAGCTCAGAGCTAATGCGAAATCAGAGCGGATGAAGGAGCTATGACATATGAAAGCCACCACTGAGTGCATCCCCTGTTATCTGAAGCAGGCTCATTCAGCCATAACGGCCATCATCAGCGATGAAGCCAAGGTAGACCGCCTGATGAAGAGGATTGTGCCTTACCTGTCGGAGACAAACCTGCAGCTCACCCCGGCGGAGAACTCCACCGTCATCCTCAAGGAGGTAAACAAGCTCCTCAACACCGATGACCCCTTCTACCGGCAGAAGTGCCAATGCAATCGGGTAGCCCTCCAATGGGAGGGTGAGCTGCACTCCTATATGGAACGCTCTCCTGACAGGCTGAAGACTGCTATCAAGCTGTCAGTGGTGGGCAATGTCATCGACCTGGGGATAAAGGAGAAGGTGGACATTAAAGCAAGCTTTGAGGCTATCTTTGCAGAGGGCTTCGTTTTGGACGACTCCGACCATCTGATTGACCTGGTCCAGGGAGGCAAGAAAAAGGTTCTCTTTATCGGAGACAACGCCGGGGAGATTGTCTTTGACAAGGTGCTGGTGAGGGAGCTTCTCCGCTGTGAGAACGAAGTGGTCTATGTAGTAAAAGGGGGACCAATTCTCAACGATGCCCTTATGGAGGATGTCAGGGAGGTGGGGATGGACCGGCTGTGTCGGGTCATCGATACCGGGAGCAACTGGGTGGGGGTGGTGGAACAACACTCTTCTCCTGAGTTTATGAAGGCTTACCACGAGGCGGACATCATTGTCTCCAAAGGTCAGGGAAACTACGAGACCCTCACCGAAATGGATAGAGAGGTTTTTCATATCCTCAAGGCAAAGTGCGATGTAGTGGCCAGAGCCCTGGGTGTCCGCCGGGGGGAGATGGTCTGCAAGCTAATATAGCCCCCTCTTTTTAATAAGCCTTTAAGCGGTTGACACTATCTTCAATTGTAAAGAAACTCAGTATAAATAGCAGAAGGCAGCGACATTGGCAAGAGAAAGAGAGTCCCTCCAGGGGTTTGAGTCTG
>JAOUOQ010000096.1 GCA_029880275.1 Candidatus Aminicenantota bacterium
TCAGCAGGGCGTGCCTACCCAAAACCGCGACCGCCTGAGACTCCGCTTCGGTCTGCGGGGCTCTGCGGAGAGCTTCAACTACGGGTTTCGCATCGCCACTGGCGACCCCAGGAATCCGATCTCTGCCAATCAGACATTCACCGAATTTTTTAGTAAGAAAAGCTTTTATATCGACAGAGCCTACATAGAGTTTGCACCTAAGAACATGCCCTTTGCCTCAATCTTCGGTAAGTTCAGTCCCCAGCATCTGACCACCTCAATGGTGTGGGACAGCGATGTGGGTCCCGAGGGCGCCTGTCAGAGCTTCAGCTACTCCAGCGGGAAGCTGCTTAAGAACTTCCGTATTTATGCGATGGAATTCGTCCTCAACGAACAGAGCAAGGAAGAAGATGCCTGGATGATTGGCGTGCAGGGGGTGGCGGAGTTCAAGGTCTCGGATGCCTCCTCTTTCAGCGTAGCTGTTGGTGATTACCATTACATCAATGAAGACCAGATTGCCCTGGCGCTTGACCGGGGGGATCTGATGAGTCATAAGACCAACAGCCTGAGATACGAGGACGGGGTTCTGGTGGGCTACCTCACCGAGTTTCATCTCATGGAGCTTTTCTTGAAATACTCTCATAGTCTTTCTCCCAGGTGGCCCATGAACTTTATGGCGCAGTATGTGAGAAATGTGGCGGCAGAGCGGGCGAACCAGGCTACCTTTGCCGAGTTCTCTCTGGGTACTAATAAGCGCCCCGGAGAGTGGATTTTAAGCTGGAGCTACTGGGGACCGGAGAAGGACGCCGTGGTGGCAGCCTACATAGAGAACGATACACCGGGAACAGGATACAAAACCCATCGCTTGCGGTTCTCGGTGGGGACTTTCAGCAACCAGAACTTTATGTTCTCCATTTATTTCACCAGAAAGATTGAGGATGAGAGCTACCGTCTGCTTAAAAGGGTGCAGGTAGATTATAATTTGAGTTTCTAAGGGAAGATGAGGGTATATCAGGCTGGTTCTGCTTGTGCTTACCGCTGGTATCTTATGCGGGGGTCTAAGACGGTGTACAAGAGGTCGGTGGCCAGATTGACCAGTATGTAGGTGAGGGAGATCATGAGGATGCATCCCTGCACCAGGGGGTAGTCGCGTCGGCTGATTGACTGAATGGTGAGCCTCCCCAGCCCGGGCCAGGCAAAGATGGTCTCGGTGATAATAGCCCCGGTCAAGAGGGTTCCGAACTGAAGCCCCACAATGGTCACCACCGGTATCAGGGCGTTCTTCAATGCATGCTTATAGATTACCACCCGCTCAGGCAGTCCCTTTGCCCGGGCGGTTCGGATGTAGTCCTGCCCCATCACCTCCAGCATACTGGCGCGGACCATCCGTGTTAACAGAGCGGTCATAGCAGTTCCCAGGGTGATAGCAGGGAGGATAAGGTGGCTCAATCCTCCACTACCGGAAACAGGAAGAAGATTCAACTTTATAGAGAAAAGGATTATCAGCAGAGGACCCAGCCAGAAGTTGGGCATGGAGATCCCCAGAAGGGCAAGGACCATGGAGAAATGGTCCACAGGAGAGTTGCGTTTGGTGGCGGAGAGGACTCCCAGAGGTATAGATATTATCAGTGCCAGGAGAAGGCTGGCGAGGGCTAATTCGATGGTGGCAGGGTAGCGCTGGATAATCGTCCTTATCACCGGCTTACCTGTGTGGAGAGAAACCCCCAGGTCCCCTCGCACAAGCTTGGCGAGGTAGCGGAAGTACTGCACATGCAGGGGGTCGTTCAGACCGAGCTGCTGCCTCAGCCTGGCGATATCGGCTGGCTGGGCATTCTCTCCCACCATAGCCAACACCGGGTCGCCGGGTACCAGATGGATGAAGGAGAACACCACCGTAACCACCCCCCACACCACCGGTACCAATAACAACAGTCTTCTTTGAATATAGCCTGGCATACCTCTATTCATAGTTGAAAGCCTCAAAATTTACCCTATTATGGCAGAGAATGGTCGGGATTGTCAATAAAAGAGGTACGTACTCTCCAGAGGGATTTATCAAAAAATATGTGCATCCTATTGGTTGACAAGAACAGGGTTTTAAAATATAATTATTAATAACAATGAGATAATTAGGTCTTATGCATGAAAAAAAGAGAATATTGTCTCTTTATCTTACTGGTAAGCGCAGTATGCTTTATAGGCGCTCGTCCCCCATCTAAGGTTATTCTGGTCAAGCTGGAGGATAATATTCACTCGGTATCCGCCCAGTTTATCACTCAGTCGATTGACAAAGCCGATAGGGATAGGGCTGAGTTGGTGGTGGTGCAGCTTCACACTCCCGGAGGGCTGGATCAGGCGATGAGGGATATTATCACCAAGATATTGAACTCCTCCACCCCGATAGCGGTCTATGTAGCTCCCAGCGGTGCTCGCGCGGCTTCGGCTGGCTTTTTCATCGTGGTAGCCAGTGATATCGCGGCTATGGCTCCGGGGACTAATACCGGAGCTGCCCACCCCGTGCCTGCCCTTCCCTTTGTGAAAGTGGAAGAGACCGAGATGGAGAAGGTGGTTAAGGATGTAGTAGCATACATGAGCAGTATTGTGGCTAAGAGGGGGAGGAATGTAGAACTGGTGGAAAAGGCGATAACAGAAAGCAGGTCTTACACCCCTGAGGAAGCTCTCCAGGGGGGGCTGATCGACTATATCAGCGGCGATATGCCGGAGCTGCTGAAGGTGCTTAACGGAAAGAAGGTCACCAAGTTTAATGGTCAGGAGGTCACCCTGAACCTCGATTCATACATCATTGAAGAGATGGAGATGACCTTCCGCCAGAGGGTATTGAGCGCCATCTCCCAGCCTTTTCTTACCTTTATCTTATTAGCCATAGGATTAATCGGTCTCTATTACGAGCTCACCCATCCCGGGTTGGTGCTGCCCGGGGTGCTGGGTGCTATCTGTCTGGTGCTGGCTTTTTTCGCCTTTCAGATACTCCCTGTCAACTATGCGGGGTTGGTGCTAATCTTTCTGGCTATTATATTTTTTATTCTGGAGGTCAAAGTGACCAGCTATGGTATGCTTACGGTGGCGGGGATAATCTCCATGATTTTTGGCTCTATGATGCTCATAAGCGGTCCCATTCCGGAGATGAGAATCCCTCTGAAGCTCATCATACCGATATCGCTGGCAATAGCCTTTATCACTACTTTTCTTCTCCGCTTGGTAGTGGTAGCTCATCGTAAAAGGGTCACCACCGGGGGTGCCGGTCTGATTGGCGAGATAGGGGTAGTAACCCAGGAGCTCAAGCCCGAAGGAAAGGTCTTCATCCACGGAGAAATATGGAAAGCGGTTGTCAGCAAAGGGGGGTCGCTCCCCAAAGGGAGCAAGGTAAAGGTGGTAAGAGTTAAGGGACTGACCATTGAGGTGGAAGGATGGAGCGAAAGCTCTCACCTTTCACCTTAAGAAAGGATACAAAAGGAAGATATCTTAAAAAAGAACAAGCTTTTATCAACAAGGAGGGTAAAATGCCATTTGGTTTAACAGTTGCCATAGTGATTGTAGTTTTGTATCTTCTGTCGGCGATAAAAATTCTCGCCGAATATGAAAGGGGGGTCATATTCCGCTTGGGGAGGCTCCTTTCCAAGCCCAAAGGACCGGGGTTGATCTTTGTGTTTGCCCCGATAGACCGCATGGTGAGAATCAGCTTGAGGACGGTGGTTCTTGATGTCCCCGCACAGGATATAATCACCAGGGATAATGTCTCGGTCAAGGTCAATGCGGTAGTCTACTTCAGGGTTCTCGAACCCACCAAGGCGGTGGTGGAGGTAGAGAATTTTATGTATGCCACATCTCAGCTCTCTCAGACAACCCTGAGGAGTATTCTAGGGCAGGCAGAGCTCGATGAGCTCCTCAGCGAGCGGGAGAAGCTGAACGAGCGCCTTGCGGAGATAATAGATTTGCATACCGACCCCTGGGGAGTCAAGGTCTCCATGGTGGAGGTCAAGCATGTGGACCTTCCGACGGAGATGCAGCGGGCAATGGCTAAACAGGCAGAGGCAGAGAGAGAGAAGCGGGCTAAGATTATCCATGCCGAAGGGGAGTATATGGCTTCGGAGAAGCTGGCGGCGGCTGGCAAAGTATTGAGCAAGGAGCCGGTGACCATCCAGCTCAGGTTCTTGCAGACCCTTACAGAGATTGCTACCGAGCAGAACTCCACTATCATCTTCCCCCTACCCATTGACATTTTAAAAGGGCTAATGGGCCGCACATCTTCCGAAAAATAGGGTGCTATCCGCATGGGAGAGGCTAACATATTAGTAGTGGACGACGACCCACTGGTGCGCTCTTTTGTGCAGGATGCTATGCAAAAAGCGGGGATGGAGGTCGACCAGGCAGAGGATGGTGCCTCGGCTTTGAAGCTGTTGAGGTCTAAATCATACGACCTGGTAGTGCTCGATTTCAACCTCCCCGATGTGGAGGGGGTCTCTTTCTTAAAAGAGGTGAAGAACACCCTGGGTTCAGGCGCTGATGTCATCTCTATTGGCGAGGATAGGGTGGATGAAGCAGTCCGGGCTATAAAGAATGGTGCTTACTATTACTTTGCCAAGCCGCTGGTTAAAGATGAATTTTTAGTGGCCTTGAACAACTGTCTGGAAAAGATATACCTTTCTCTCGAGAATATCTCTCTCAAGAGAAAAGCCGACCTGTTTGATATTATTAAAAGCATCGCCCTGACGCTGGACTTAGACAAATTGGTCACCCTGTTGATGGATTCGGCAGTAGAGCTCACCAGCGCTGACTTCAGCTTATTAGCCTTATTTGAAAAAGAATCCGGTCCTCTGCGGATATACGCCCTCAGGGGAGTGAGCTTGAGGAGCCTCGGAGGGGAGTTTTTTGGTCTCAGGCCCGACCGCTTGCAAGAGATAATTAAAAAGGGTGACGTCTGCTTTATTGAAGATGTGAGCAAACATGAGGAACTCGTCCCCTGTCAGGCAGGTGAAAGAGCCGTTTCTTCCCTTATCATACTCCCTGTCATTTCTATGGGGAAGCACCTGGGCGTGGTCATAGTGGGGAAGAGCACCGGCGGGGAGAAAGGCTTTCAGAAGGAGGATATCTTCTTACTATCCAAGCTGATAGCGGAGACCTCCCTGGCAGTGGAGAACGCGCTGCTCAGCCGCAAGAAAGAGGAACTGATTATCAAGGATGATTTGACCAAAGCCTATAACCGTCGATTCTTCGAGAGTTACTTCGACGAAGAAATACGCCGCAGCCAGAGATATAGTCTCCTGTTGACCCTCATCTTTATGGACCTCAACGATTTTAAGCGGATAAACATTCTCTATGGTCACTTTGTTGGCAGCCAGGTATTGCAAGAAGTTGCTCGCAGGATTATTGACAAGGTGAGGAATATTGATAAGGTGGTACGGTATGGAGGAGATGAGTTTTGTATTGTACTGCCGGAGACCGGGCCTCAGGAGGCTTATCTGGTGGCCGAGAGGATTAGAGAGGAGATAGAGAGCAAACCCTATGAGTGCGCCGAGTCGAAATACTACTCCCTTACCGGTAGCTATGGGATAGCCTCTTTTCCCGAGCATGGGTCGACCAAAAGGGAGCTGGTCGATTCTGCCGATAAGGCTATGTTTCTGGCCAAAGACCCGAATCAGAAGTCGATAATAATTGCCAAAAGGACCAAAGAGTAGAGGGCTCCAGTCAGTCTTTCTTCGCCTTAAAGATAACACAATGATAAAAAGGGAGATGGAGGATGCTACGAGATAACAAGAGGAAACCTTATGAGATTCAGCTGGGTAACAAACAGCTGATTTTCATCTTTTTTATCGCTATAGTAATCTGCGGGCTGTTCTTTATGGTAGGGGTAAAAGTGGGGAAAGAGGCTAAGGAAGTGGAACTAAAGGTCGCCCGCGATTACGCAACTCTTGGAGTGAAACCCTCTCCACAGGAGACTGGCGGTCAGGATGTTACCAGCCCGGAGGAAATAACCTTACCCGAAACAGATGAAAAGGAAACCGAGCCCCAAGCAGAACCTCCCCAGGTGGAAAGGCCATCCCCTTCCGGAGAAGAAGAACAGAAGAGACAGGTAACCCCTTCGGTCGAAGAATTTTATACCATTCAAGTGATGGCAATAACCGACCGGGCAAAAGCTTTTTCCGTAAGGGACAACCTGAAGAACAGGGGCTACGCCGCCTATGTAGTCACCAGCACCGGTCCTGACGATAAAGTCACTTATAGGGTGCGAATTGGGCGCTTTGCCACCCGAGAGGAAGCCCAGAAGGTGTCTCAACAGGTGAAAGAGAGGGAGAAATTGGACACCTGGATTACCCGTGTTGAACAGTAAGATGCACAAAGCAACCCACCTCTGGGAGCTACCATCCAAGAAGATAAGGTGTTGTAGTTTTTAGCAGGCTGTGATGGATATCTGGGGACGCTTATATCCCTATTTAGCTGCTCTCATAACCGGGGTGCTTATATTCTTGAGCATCCCTAAAATCGAACTTAGCTTCTTAGCCTGGATATCCCTTTCTCCTCTGATCTATATCGCTGTTAAAAAACCCCCTCTCACCTCTGTATGGGCTGGGGGCTTAGCAGGAGTGGTCTTTCATAGCGTGTGTCTCTACTGGATTGCTTCGGTGATGCACAAGTATGGGAAGCTCTCCCTGGTTGTCAGCTGGCTGATCGCTCTGGTGCTGGTGCTTTATCTCTCCCTTTACTTTGCGCTATTTACCTTTCTCCTGAGCAAGCTCACCTGCACCCTGGGACCAAAGCTCCTGTTCATCGCCCCTTTCCTCTGGGTCAGCCTGGAATACATCAAGACATTTCTTCTTACAGGTTTCCCATGGGAGCTCATCGGTTATTCTCAATATCGCAACCTCCCCCTTATTCAAATTGCCTCCTTTACAGGTGTATATGGGATTTCGTTTCTGATTATTTTGGCCAATTGCCTTATAATCTGGTGGCTTACCGCTGGGTTGAAAGGGAAATTTTCTCTGGGGATAACCGCCCTTTGCGGGATGATATTTGCCGCTGCATTGTTATACGGCTACTGGCGTCTTAGCCAGCCCTTCCCCACCGGGGAGGGAATCAAGGTCGCCTGCATTCAGGGAAATGTATCCCAGGAAAAGAAGATGACAACCCTGTATCTGGAGGAGATCTTTCGGGACCACTTCCTTATGACCAGAGAGGCTTCCCTGAGAGGGAATCAAATGATAGTATGGTCGGAGTCGGCTGTTCCCC
>JAOUOQ010000097.1 GCA_029880275.1 Candidatus Aminicenantota bacterium
GACTTCCGACCGGTTGAGAAAATGATTGTTCCCTTTAAAATAGAGTCTTTCGTCGGAGGAGAGAAGCTGATGGAGTCGGTGATCAAGGAGGTGAAGATAAACCAGGGTCTTGATGACGCCCTTTTCACTATGCCTGAGCAAAAATAATTGACCTATCTATCCCAGAGGAGGTAGCGTGATGAGGTACTGGAAAACTATCCTCATAGGACTGGTGACCGTCTCCATTCTTGCCTTTAATTATCCTGCCTTAGCTCAATCGACTCCGCAGGAAAAGAGAGTAGAGGAGAAGTCGTATGCGGAGAGCCTGTTTGAGTTTTTCAGAGGCGGAAAGGTGGTTGAGCTTCTCGATTTTCCTCAGACAGAGCTCTTTAAGGAATTTCTCCAGGAGGAAGCCCGGCATAAGGCTATGAGCGTTGAGGAGCTCAAGGGGGAGATGAAGAGGGTGGGGATAACCTCTTATCTTCTTAACCTCCTTAAGCTGCGGCAGATCACGCCGGTTGAGTATGCCAATCTGCTGGATATTGCCTGGATTCAGGCTTTCCAGTTCGCTTACTCTTCGGGGGCTTTAAGTCTGTCTGATGAGTCCCTTGACATTTTGAAGGGGAAGGTAACCGATTCCATCCGGCGGCTGAGGGAAGACAAGGAGATAGTGGTTGAGGAGATTGCCTACCGGAGCAGCGTAGAAGACCTCTATCCCCTGTACGCCGAAGTTGCTTATGACCCAAAGTTGAAGAATATGCCGGTGGTGGTCTACCAGCACGGCGATTATCCCGGCACCCGGCTGGGTACTCTGCCGGGCATATACGACCTGGCCAAGAAGGGCATCTTTGGGATTTCAGTCAGCAAGCGGGGGCGGGATGGCTCAGCCGGAAAAGGGGATAGTTTTGGCAAGGAGACTTACGACATCTACGATGCAGTGGAGTATGCCAAGGAGCATTATGCCCCGTACATTGACCCGGATAACATAAATATCACCGGGGGGAGTGGCGGAGGGATGGACACCATCTCCGCCGTGGTTCACTTTCCCGATTATTTCCGAGTAGCCGCTCCTTTTGTTGGTCCGCCTGACCTTGAGCACTGGTTTCGGCGGATGGAGCCGACCATAAAACTGCTGGAGCAGATGGCTGAGCAGTTAGGGGGCCAGGCGGCGGGTTCGTGGTCTTTGATTTCTCAGATGATAGAGGGGATCGGGGGCATGCCTTCCCAGGTGCCCGATAGCTACTTAACCCGCAATTGGGTTCTGGGGGCGATGAATAATCCCTACACCCTGATTCACATCTTCTGGGATGCGGAGGATGGAGCAGCTCCCTCAATTACCGAGAGGAGCAAGGCTTACCTGGAGGAGACCCAGAAATTGGGCTTTACCAATGTCCACCTTCACTTCAGCCAGCGGGGGGATAAGCTTCGCTTTCTTCACTGGGGGGTGGCGGATAACACCTTTGTCTGGCACTACTTTTTGCCGGTGATTATGAGCCGGTCTCATCCGGTTCCGATATTGGCTGATGCGGGCAGGTTAGTGGCGCTTGGGTTTATCAAGACCGAGAAGTTCCTCATCTGGCTGGGCGAGGGGAACGACGCTGTTGCCCGGGTCGACTATGGGGTGAGCCCCGATGGGGCTGGGTTTTATTTCAGGCGCCTCAGCCAGGACCCTTCCAAGAAGGGTGAGTTAACCTATTATAATCCCGAGCGCAGAAACTACCAGGTACTCGTTAATAACGAGGTGGTTATAGAAGGAACCGATTCCCCCGAGATAAAGGTTGAGTTCGGTCTCGATGACCGAGTAATTCTCAGGGTGGTTGAGAAGTAAGCTTGCGGAATACTCTTCCTTGAGCAAACAACATGACTAACCATGCATTGCAGTCAGCCGAATCGCCGGGTCTCGAAGTTTGGAGGATAATTTTGTTCTTTCAGTTTTGATGTATGATATTCAATGGCTGATCGCCTGTTCGTCATATTTTATTTATTTTAAAAATTACTAAAGTAGCATTCCTATTTGGATAGATTTGAAAGTTAGCATAATCTTAATCCAAATCTCTTATTGAATTTTCAGGAAGAGATGAAAAATCATGCCACATGATATTAAAAATATTCTCCATTTTATCATTATATTTCAATGTTTAATCTTCTCATTTTATTTACTAACTCAAAAAAATAACAGATGGCTGAGCAATATTATTCTTGCTGCATTTTTATTATCTAAAGCTTTCTCAGAAGTCGGTGGAGTTTTAGCCCATTTCGGAGCGTTAAGAAGTTATGTTATCTCTCATTTCCCACATCTCTGTTATATTGACTTTCCTTTTCATTATGTATATGTGCCGGTATTGTTTTTATATATACTTTCCTTTACCAAAATGGGCTTTAAATTTAAAAAAGTCTATTTATTACATTTTACTCCGTTTATATTTTTCTGTATCCTGATCATACTCAAATTGCACATCAACAGTGCCGATACAATAAGAGAAATATTACAAACAGGTTCTCGTTTTGATTCTTTTGAAGATCAGCTTTTTTACTTTTTAGAATATCTGCAATTTTTTAGTTACGCAATTGCTTCATTAATAGTTTTAAAGAAATATCGCATTGAGATAAAAAATATCTATTCCACAATTGAACATATTAATTTATCCTGGTTAAATTTCGTGATTTTTGGATTTATTGGATGGAAGTCACTCATCGTTCTTGAGTATGTTTTATGGATTATAACTGAGAATATGAGCGTGATTTTTTTATACATAAGTGCTGAAGTAGTTTTTCTGATCTTTGTAAGTTTAATGTTCTTTAAAGGCCTTAAACAGCCTGAAATCTTTTCAGGAACCAATGAGAATCAATTCAAAAGAAAATACGAGAAAACTTTATTACCCGATGCGATAAAAAGAGATTATAAAAATAAATTAATTCGATATGTGGAAACAAAAAAGCCATATTTAGATCCCTCATTGAGCCTCAATGACCTTGCCGAAAAAGTATCCATCCCTCCTCATCACCTGTCGCAAATACTAAACAGTTGTTTAAACCAAAACTTTTTCGATTTTATCAATTCCTATCGCATCAAGGAGAGTAAGAGGCTTCTATCCGAGCAATCCTCTGATAAGAAAACGATTTTAGAAATTCTTTACGAAACCGGTTTTAACTCGAAATCTGTATTTAACACTGCATTTAAAAAGCATACTGGCATGACGCCTACTCAGTTCAGGCAGTTGCAGAATTCTTGAATTAATCTCACCTCTTAAATCCAACCCATTTTACATTCCTAATACTGCTCAATTTTTTTATAAAAGAGTTCTACCTTATGAGACAGGTCGATTTTATGAGCCGCGTTCAGTAGTATTTCAAATGTTTTAGGACCTATAAGATGCTCAAAACTATGGAAACAAATGTGAAGTTAAATAATATTTACGACTCAATTAGAGAGGAATTATGATAAATAAAGTGACTTCAGGAGCAATCTTGTTGATTTTTCTTTTCTCCGGTTTAATGACAGCTCAAGAGAAAAAAGAATCAAAAAAGGAATGGTCTCAGCTGGAAGGTAAACAGAGATTAGATGGTCCAGATCAGCTTGTCATACCTCGTATTAATGGTCCGGTTACTCTTGACGGTTTGAGTGACGAACCAGCCTGGGAGGGCATTGAACCACTTCCCGTAATTATGCATAGGCCTAATTTCGGTAACGAGCCTTCAGAGCGAACAGAGATTCTGGTGGCTTTTGATGATGATTTCCTCTATGTTGCCGGTCGGCTCTTTGACAGTGAGCCTACAAAAATTCAAGCGAACTCCAAGCAGCGAGACTCGGGGGATCCAAGCAGTGAGTGGTTTGGCATTATCATCGACTCCTTCAACGATAACGAGAATGCATTAGCATTTTTCACAACGCCGGCTGGCCTGCGCTGGGATGCAGCGGTTTTTAACGATGCCCAGGGTGAAAATCCTATGAACATAAGCTGGAATACTTTCTGGGATGTGGCAACTGTTCGTAACGATGAAGGCTGGTTTGCAGAATTCCGTATACCCTTTTCCAGCCTCCGCTTTCAAGACATAAACGGCCGCGTAGTCATGAGCATCATAAGCTGGAGATATATAGCCCGCAAGGCAGAATGGACGATTTTTCCTGCAATCCCGCCAAATTGGGGATTTTTTAGCAAGTTTAAACCTTCACAGGCCCAGGAAGTTGTGTTCGAAGGACTTTATAGTCGTAAAGCTCTTTACATTGCTCCCTATTTACTTGGTGGGTTTGGGCAGTCCTTTGAGCTCAATGAGGGTGAAACAGCCTATCAACGCATTGTAAATCTCGCGCATGAGGTGGGATTAGATGTTAAGTATGGACTGACAAGCAATCTCACCCTCGATGTGACCCTGAACACCGACTTTGCCCAGGTCGAAGCAGATGACCAACAGATTAACTTGACACGTTTCTCGCTCTTCTTTCCAGAGAAAAGGCTGTTCTTTCAGGAGCGCTCGAGTAATTTCGATTTCAACTTTGAAACAAGCGAACCGAATCGTCTTTTTTACAGCCGCCGGATTGGTATTTACAAAGGAAAACCTGTACGGATTTACGGAGGAGTCCGTCTGGTGGGACGAGTGGGACTTTGGGATTTGGGGTTTCTCAGCATGCAGACAGCTCCCATTGAGAAGCTTCCCTCGGAAAATTTTGGGGTATTCCGCATACGCCGGCAAGTCTTTAATCCCTATTCGTATATCGGCGCCATTTCAACTACCAGGGTTGGGATGGATGGTAGTTACAACATAGCCTATGGTCTGGATGGTATCTTCCGTCTCTTCGGAGATGACTACCTGACCATGAAATGGGCACAGACCTTCGAGAACGGACAGAAAAACAATCCGCTCTCCCTCAATCCCGCCCGAATACGCTTGATGTGGGAACGGCGAACTATCAAAGGCTTGGGCTACGGCTTGAGTTACGCTCGTGCCGGTGCTGACTATAACCCTGGAATTGGATTCGAGCTGCGCGAAAATTATTCACGGCTCGCCAGCGGATTGTTCTATGGATGGTTTCCAGGTGAGAAGTCCCCTTTGTTCACTCACCGAGTCTTTCTGAACAGTTTTCTTTTTGTTAGAAACGCCAATGGAGCCATAGAATCCTTCGAGATTGGCCCGGGCTATGAATTTGAAACCAAGTCAGGATATAATAGTAGAATTACTCCCACAATTTTCTACGAAAATGTTCCCGAAACTTTTTCGTTATCAGATGACGCTGAAGTGCCGGAGGGCAAGTACACATTCTATGGTCTGAACGGTGTATTCAAAACTCCCCCGGGCAAACCCATTTACACAGTAGTCAACCTTGATGCTGGTTCCTTCTATGATGGTTGGCGGGTGTCCCTCGGTTTGACTCCGAAGTGGAGCATCTCCTCCTCTCTCGAATTGGGCGGCACCTACCAGTTCAACCAGGTCACCTTTCCGAACCGTGAACAGCATTTTACCGCCCACATCGGACTGTTGCGTGTCTTATATATGCTGAACACTAAGTTTTCAGCCACTGCCTTTATCCAATATAATAGCGCTATAGATGCGGTTATCGCCAATATCCGGCTTCGCTATAACCCACGCGAAGGCATCGACCTCTATCTTGTTTACAACGAAGGACTTAATACCAACCGGTTCCGGGAGGATCCCGTTCTTCCTTTTACCGGCAGCCGCACAGTACTATTGAAATATACCTACACGTTTAACATTTAAGCGAGACAAATCGATTCTTATGGCCTATGAAAAGGAAATATGATAGAATTAAAAAGTTTAATTTAGGAAATAACATAGAAAAAGAATAATGAAAATATATGGCTCAAATAGAAATGAAAAGGCGAGATGAATTTTAAACAATCCCGAAAGATTGCATTAAATGCCTTTTTCTTTCCTCGGCCATTGTGATTAATTAACACCATTCTTTATCAGGAGGGATCAATGGGATTTGCCAAACATAGGGAGTTTCTTCCCATAGGTCAGCGTGTTTTGGTCTGCTGTGTGGCGGCGAGCTTATGGCTGGTTGCTTTTTCGCCTTTTCATCATGATTTGAAGTGGTGTGAAGATAAGGCTGCTATAGTTGAATCGCAGGCTAAAGCAGAGAAATTAGAATCTATCTTTGATGTCATCCGCCATCGCCGTTCGGTGCGAGAGTATGATAGTGCTCCTGTTCTCGAGGAAGATATTAGGCTCATTCTTGATATGGCGCATTACGCACCCACAGCGGGTAATGTTCAGCCGTGGAGATTCTTAATTATAAAGGAAAAGGAGAATTTGCAGAGACTTCATGAGGCGCTCAATGAATGGTGGACAGATTCGGTAAAAAAGAGAAACCTGCCGCCAGAGCAAGAGAAGGAGGCACTGGAGAGGGGCAGGCAATACATACAAAGGCTGATGACCGCACCGGTGTTTATCTTTATCTTTGTCGATACATCGGTTTATCCCGAGTTAGCGATGTATGATGGATGCCTGGCAGTGGAAAACCTGATGCTGGCAGCCCGAGCCCTGGGCTATGGAACGGTCTTTTCCACCACTTTCTTTCCTGAAGAAAAGGTTCGAGATTTTGTCCAGGCGCCAGCAAATCTGGCATTAATCTGCGCCACCCCCCTGGGTCGCCCCAAGCATTGGCCCACTATGCCTCCGAAGAAAGACTTAGATGAGCTTATTGTCAGAGAGCGATTTGAGAAACAATAAGAGAAATCATCCCCTTTGCTCCAGCAGTAGAGAAAATGAAGGCAAAGAGGCGAGACATAAGGGGATTCAGAGATAAGCAGTGACGAAATTAGGCAAAAAAGGGCTACTATCCTTCAGCCTTTAAAACACCCAGGCGAGCTTGGTAAATAGTGTGTTTCCCTGGTCAGATTTGGTGCCGAATCGTGAGGTTCCCCTCTGATAGGCAATCTGGAGGGAGCCGAAGGGGGGCAAAAAGCGCCATATGAAGAGCACCTGGACATTTTTCTTATCAATAACCGTGTTTGTCTGGAAGAAGAGCTTAAGGAAGAGGTCTTTGTTAAAGTAGTAGTTTGAACGAACCACATGAATCCAGGTGCTTTCATTCTCAAGGTCAGGGGTCATCCAGAGCTTGGTTAAGCCATATTGAACATTCCAGGCGTCGCTGATTTTAAACTGCACTTCCCCCTCCAGAAGC
>JAOUOQ010000098.1 GCA_029880275.1 Candidatus Aminicenantota bacterium
TAAGCAGTATACCGACCCGCCTGCCGACCTGGTAATTAAAAATGCCAAGGTGGTAACCATTGACACGGACAATCCCAGAGCTGAAGCCATTGCCCTAAGAGGTGAGTTTATCATAGCCGTCACCTCAAACAGCGCTATCGATCAGTATGTTGAAGAGGGCACTACCACGGTGATAGATGCCAAAGGGAGGCTGGTGATTCCTGGATTTAATGATGCCCACTGCCATTTCGGTGCTATTGATCCCGATTATATCGATTTGCGCTACATCACCGACCCCAATATTATCACTGAGCGGGTAAAGGAAAAAGTTGCTCAGGCAAAGCCGGGCGAGCTCATCAGAGGCGGGCGCTGGGAGCACGAGATGTTCTACAATAAGCAGTGGCCGACGAAAGAGCTTATTGACCCGGTCTCACCGAATAACCCGGTCGCTCTGAGCCGGGCTGACGGTCATTCCGTGCTGGTAAACAGTTATGTCATCAAGAACTCTGGCATCACCAAAGATACACCCGACCCCTTCGGCGGAGAGATTCAGCGAGACCCGGTCACCGGCAAGCCCACAGGCATCTTTAAGGAAAGTGCCAAAGGATTGTTAGAGTATGGAGCGGTGGAAGTGGAGCGAACTCCGGAAGAAGAGCAGGAACAGCTAATGAGGGGTTGGCAGGCAGCATTAGACATGGCAGCGGTATTAGGGGTAACAAGCATTCAGCATCCCGGAGGTGGTAACCCTGAAATATATCAGAAGTTCAAGGATATGGGGAAGCTCACCCTGCGTGTGGATGTAGCAGGACGTTTGACAGATGACGAACAACAGTTACAGCAGTATGCCGAGCTGCTAAAACAATATCCGCCAGAAGGTAACTGGATACGGTTTGGTTATCTTAAAGGAGTTCTCGACGGGACCCTCGGTTCTGGCACCATGATGGTTTTTGAGCCCTTTGAGGACGAACCCGATAAAACCGGATTGCCCCAGATGACCTACGAAGAGCTTGAACTCCGGGTGATTGCGGCGGATAAAATGGGCTTTCAAATTGGAATTCATGCTATAGGTCCCAAGGCCAATAATTGGATCCTGAACGCATTCGAGAAGGCTCAGCAGGTAAATGGAAAACGGGACAGCCGGCATCGCAGCGAGCATGCCCAGATTCTTATCCTCGATGATATCCCGCGCTTTGCCGAGCTGGATGTAATCGCATCAATGCAGCCAACGCACTGCATCACCGATAAGCGCTTCGCAGAAAAACGCATCGGACTTGAGCGCTGCAAGGGTGCCTATGCCTGGCGGAAGCTGCTTGATGCAGGGGCAAAAATCGCTTTTGGCACTGATTATAGCGTTGAGCCGCTCGACCCGCTGGAGGGATTATACGCTTCGGTAACACGAAAAGACCGCGCCGGTGAGCCGGGGCCCGGCTGGTTCCCGGACCAGATCCTTACCATGGAAGAAGCCATTAAGCTCTACACGCTGGATTCCGCCTATGCGGAATTCATGGAAGATCGCAAGGGCATGATTAAAGAGGGTTACCTGGCGGATGTGGTGATTTATGATAGCGATCTGATGACCATTCCTCAGGAAGAGATAATGAAGGCTCTGGTGGATTACACCGTTGTCGGCGGAAAGGTGGTGTATCAGCGGGAAGGTGCGAATTAACTTTGCAAGACAAAAGGGCAATTTCCCAAGAATAAACCTTATCAACCGAGTTTTCAGACGGGTGGTCTTCAAAACGGGGTAAATATAGGGAAAAAATAACCTGAGAGTTCCGGATATTGGTTTTTTCTCAATACACGGAAGCACCTATTATATTTTGTGGTGCTGGCTGCTCAAACATGCGTGGGGTATGCGTTATGTTGGGCGATACTCCCCGGTGGGAATGCAGAAACTAGCTGGCTGGCGTGAGTGATTAGATGATTGCAGGAGTAGGGTATGCCCCCTGCTGCCGGAGTGTCACGCGAGTAGATTTGCAATTTGGGAGGGGTTACAGTTCATTTAAATTCTCAAATTGAAAGAGCTTTCATCAAAGATTAAAAATAATAGTGCACTAAATTAAATAACACAATTCCAGTAAGAAAGGAGTATATAGTGAAGTTCAAAAGCATAGCGTTATTTATGGGAGTACTTTGGGTATTCTTATTGGCTTTTACTCTACTGATAAACTCTGAGCCCAAGGATGCTGATAGTACTAACGCAGATGAAAAGCCAAAGCTGGCGCTCACCCCGCCCATGGGCTGGAACAGCTGGAATAAGTTTGGATGCAATATCGATGAGGAGTTGATTAAGGAAATAGCCGATGCCATGGTAGAGTCCGGAATGAGAGATGTCGGATATATTTACGTTAACATCGATGACTGCTGGATGGCACCATCCAGGGATGAAGAGGGAAATCTTCAGGCTGATCCTGCTACCTTTCCCGGTGGAATCAAAGCGATTGCCGATTATGTCCACAGCAAAGGCTTGAAGCTGGGGATATATTCTTCTGCGGGAACAAAAACCTGTCAGGGATTACCGGCAAGCCTGGACTACGAAACACAGGATGCGAAAAAATTTGCCGAATGGGGAGTTGATTATCTCAAGTACGATAACTGCTATAATCAGGGACGCGATGCAGTGGAAAGGTACAAAGAGATGCGCAGGGCGCTGGATACCACCGGAAGACAAATCGTATTCAGTATATGCGAGTGGGGGCGAAATCGGCCATGGCTGTGGGCTCCGGAGATTGGAAATTTGTGGCGAACCACTGGTGATATCAGGGATAATTGGGAGAGTGTTATGTACATACTGGATCAGCAAGTTGGGCTCGCTAAGTATGCGCATCCCGGAGCCTGGAACGACCCGGACATGCTTCAAGTAGGCAACGGAGGTTTGACTACCACTGAAGATCGGGCTCACTTCAGCCTCTGGTGTGTCCTGGCAGCACCCTTGTTGGCAGGAAATGATATTCGGTATATGACGGAAGTAACCAGAGAGATTCTTACTAACGAGGAAGCCATAGCTGTGAATCAGGACCCTGCGGGAGTACAAGGATATAAGGTTCGCGATCAAGGCGACCAGGAAGTATGGGTTAAACCTCTGGAAGATGGAGATTATGCCGTGGTGCTCCTTAATAGGGGAGAGAATGCTGCCTTTATGGCCATACGAGCAAACGAAATAGGAATGCCTGATGTTACAAGTTATAAAGTAAGAGACCTTTGGGCACACGAAGATAAAATCACCGGAGGAAGGATTGATGCCCGGGTGCCTTCTCATGGGGCTGCCATGTTCCGTGTGCGCGTTATCTCTCCTTCAAACTGAACTGTCACACTATAGCGCACCTTTTAGAGACCAGATAACTGTGGAAAGTATCTTATTGATACGATAATATCAGATCAAGGAATTACCTGAATTCTTATATATCTCCTTGCCTGCCTGTATGTTCACCACGGTCATCGCTGGCGGCTGAGGAGCATTAACTCTCTGAAGCGGCTCAGCCGGGAGATCCGAAGAAAACCCAGGGTGGTGAGTATCTTCCTCAACGGAGAATCCTCTATGCGCCTTATATGAGCCCTATTGCTTAAATAGCATGAGTAATGGCTGAAGGGATATAGATATTTGATACTGTCAGATGCTTTGATAGAGGATAAAGAAAATTGCTGCCCCACGAGCCTGGAGGCAGGACATTAAAGATAAATTTGCAGAAAATTCTTTACATAGCTATTTATAAATCTTCCATGACAAGAAATAATGAATAAAATAGATAACAAATAATAAGTTTGCACCAGATTAAGCGTTTTCGACATTTTTTCCCCTGAGGGAAAAAGTTGATAACATATTCCTTTTTTGCCCCTTTTAATCTCAACAATCTTTTATATGACAAACTCTACTTTGCCTCTTTATCCTCAACTCTTAAAAAATGGAACTTCATTCATTTTTTCTTGCTATTTTTAAAATAATGTGATATATTTCCTCGGAATTTAAACAAATTAAAAAAGGAGATTTCAGAGAGGAGATTCATAAAGAATTGCTAAAAGGATTTTTAACGCTGAGCTCTATCAGATAATCATTACACTTTGCCATGAGATGGGTTTGGGAAGAAGAAGTTGCCTGTAGCTGTATATCTCTCAGACAGAAAAGGATCTGTAGCTCATTCTCCTCACCGCGGTGGTGGGAGTCAATTTTCAACCTACTTTAAAGAAAGGAGTTACACACTATGGGACATCGCAACTTTTTCATAGTTTCAGTTTTTATGGTATTTATTCTTGCCCTCTCGGGGATGGTGTCTGGGCAGCGGGTGTTTGACATGGATAAGGTGTGGGGGGATATGCGGGTGCTGGGGGACAATGCTGATGATGATTCTGGCCGTGCAATTGCCTGTGGGGACATCAACGGGGACGGCTTTATGGACATCATCATCGGCGTCCAATTTGCTGACCCTGGCGATCCTGTGCGCACTAATGCCGGGAAGACCTATGTGATATTCGGCTCCAGCTCGCCACCCGCAACTTTTGACTTGAGCACCACATCAGCCAACATCACCGTGCTTGGGGACAATGAGAGTGATTATTCTGGCTGTGCGGTGGCCAGCGGAGATATCAACGGCGATGGATATGCTGATATCATCATAGGTGCAATTCAGGCTGACCCCAGTGGACGTGAAGATGCAGGGAAGACCTATGTGATATTCGGCTCCAGCTCGCCATCATCTACTTTTGACTTGAGCACCACACCAGCCAACATAACCATCTTAGGGAATGAGAGTGCAAGTCACTCTGGCTGGTCGGTGGCCAGCGGAAATATCAACGGCGATGGGTATGATGATGTAATAATCGGTGCTCCTAACGCTATGCCCGGCACTCCTGAACGCCCAAATGCCGGAGAGACCTATGTGGTATTCGGCGCCAGCTCCCCACCCGCAACTGTAGACCTGCAAACGCAAGCAAACATCACCGTTTACGGGGATGATACTAATGGTGAATCCGGCTGGTCGGTTGCCAGCGGAGATGTAAACGGCGATGGATATCATGATGTAATCATCGGAGCCCGAGGTGCAACCCCCGGTACCGTTCCGCGTGATTATGCAGGGGAGACTTATGTTATCTTTGGCTCCAGCTCACCAGCATCATCTGTCGACCTGAGCACAACTTCAGCCGATATCACCGTCTGCGGGGATGATAATTATGATTTTAGTGGCCAAGCAGTAGCCAGCGGGGATGCAAACGGAGACGGATATGATGATATCATCATTTGTGCCACTTATGCTGACCCCGGTGGACGAATGGATGCCGGGGAGACCTATGTCATCTTAGGCGAGAGTTTCTCATCACCACCTTATACCATCGATTTGAACTCTGAAGCAGCCGATGTTACCATCTACGGGGCGGTTACTTGGGATTATTCGGGTCAATCAGTGGCCAGCGGAGACATAAACGGCGATGGATTTGACGACCTGCTCATCGGCACATACGGGGCTGACCCCGGTGGACGAAATTTTGCCGGGGAGACTTATGTGTTCCACGCATCCGACTACATACCGCCTCACCTTATTGTAGATTTGAGCTCTGAATCAGCCGACATCACCATCTATGGGGATGATGCCATGGATGAGTCTGGCTTTAAGGTGTGCAGCGGGGATGTGAACGGGGACGGATATGATGATATACTCATCGGTGCCTGGGGAGCTGACTTCCCTGGAAGAGATAATGCTGGGGAGACCTATATGCTTGTAGGTGGTGGTGCATTTATCACCGCTCACGGTCTTGGTGGCAAAAGCTGGATAAAGCAGTTCAACCTCCTTACAAGAGACTTGGGCAGCTTCAAAGCTTTCGGAGCGGTGAACAGCCAGGGCGAGGTCCATCTGGCGGTGGGTGATGTGGATGAAGACACTCTGGACGAGATTGCCGCCGGTCAGGGTGAGGGTGGAAAATCCTGGGTGAAATTCTTTGAGGTCAACGGCTCCTTTATCTACTCTTTCAAAGCCTTCGGAGCAGTGAATACCAACGGTGAGCTCCATCTGACCTTAGGCAACTTCGATGCCGACCCCTACGATAAAGAGATAGCCATAGCCCAGGGTGAAGGGGGTCAGTCGTGGGTCAAGGTCTTCGAAGTCAATGGCACTTCCATCAGGAGCATCAAAGCATTCGGGGCTGCCAATGCTCAGGGCGAGGTCCATCTGGCAGCAGGTGACCTGGAGAATGCCGATGGTATTGATGAGATAATAGTAGGCATGGGAGAAGGCGGCAGCTCCTGGGTGAAGATATTCAACTATGATGGAACCGTCGTCCGCTCCTTCCAGGCATTTGATGCCGCTGATAACCCCGGCGGCGAATTACATCTGGCGGTGGGGAACTTTGATGCCGATGCTGATCTGGAGATCGCCGCAGCCACCGGCTATAACGGGGGAAACAAGGTCAGGCTGTTTGACAAAGACGGCACCTTAATCAAGCAATTCTTAGCATTCGGGTTTGGAGGAAACACCAACGGTGATGTGCAGATAGCCGCTGCTGATATAATGAACGACGGCATTGACGAGCTCATCTGCGCTCATGGTGAGGGAGGGAGTTCCGTGGTCAAAGTCTTTAAGGCTGATGGCACTTCCATCCTCAGCTTCAAAGCCTTCGGTGGAGTAAACGCCCAGGGCGAGGTCCACCTCGGCAAGAGCAACTACTGAGGAGAATAATTTATAGATAGTAAAGCGTTTGCTCCTGGCTGAAACTTTAATGATGAGAGAAGTATAGAGGGATTGGCGTATATATTTTCTAAGGCAATCTAATAGAGAAAAGCGATAGATATTTCTACCAGAAAGGCAAATCTTTTTAAGAAGAAAATAAAAGTTTAAGATATTTGCCCATGGAATAAATTGAAAGATTTTTGAAAGCCTCTTTTTCCCATTCTAAGCTAATCCTTAGCACAGCTTTTCATGCAAGCAGGGGGACACGCGAGTTAAAAAACCTTATGTGGATGCATAGATATTTTAAGACAAACCATATAACGACCTGAACTCTAAGAAGAGAGATAGAAAAAACATTCCGCTGTCACCTATCTTGACACAGACCCTAAAAAAT
>JAOUOQ010000099.1 GCA_029880275.1 Candidatus Aminicenantota bacterium
ATGCGGACCCGGCGGGATGTTGACATTTAAAAAAGTCCCTTTGGGGAGACCATCCTGCAGAATCTTCTCCGCCAGCATTCGGGCAAACCTCCCTGCCATGGCGTATTCGCTCAGCCCACCGCTCACTAGCGATATGGCGAAGGAGGGGATAGCGTGAAGAGCACCTTCCATAGCCGCCGAGACGGTGCCCGAATAGGTGACATCATCACCGAGGTTGGGTCCGTTATTGATGCCCGAGACCAGCAGCTCAGGCGGTTTCTTCATCAGCTTGAACACCGCCAGGTGGACACAATCGGTGGGAGTTCCCTCTACCATCCATTGGTTTGCTCCCAGCTGCCATATCTTCAGCGGCTGCGAGAGGGTGAGGGAGTGCCCGGCAGCACTCATCTCTCGGGCAGGGGCGATGATGGTAATCTCCCCCAGCGGACTGAGGGCTGCGGCAAGTGCTATAATGCCCTCGGAGTGGATACCATCGTCATTGGTGATCAGGATGCGACTCATCCTCATCCTCCACCGGCAAAAAGAAAATCAACCGATCCTCTTTTCAATAAAAATCCTGTCCTCAATAAAAAAGCGCTGTTTGTGATTCCCCTGGTGCTCCGATTGATTACTATAAAAATGCCAGAGAAGCTGCGCTCGCTTCAAATTTCCTATAAAAAAGAACAATAAAAATGGTCGGGACGAGAGGATTTGAACCTCCGACCACTTGACCCCCAGTCAAGTGCGCTACCAGACTGCGCCACGTCCCGACCTATTTGTTTTCAATCACTTATAAAAGAACTTGTTCTTCCGTTCTACCTCTTGTGCCCCAAAAGTGTCTTTATGAGATAACGATTGCTAATGAATTTCAAATATCTTTAACAGCTTCACTGTTGATATTAAAAAAAGCATGTCCGCTAATCACATATCTTATAGCATTTTTTAGGGTCTTTGTCAAGGCAGGATATAGGGCAATTTCTCTTTTTTCTCCGAGTTTAGAATTGCTATATAGCCTATCCCAAAATTTATATTCTTTCATCTTATCAGGAAGGTAAAGGAAGGCATACCATTACATCAGCTTATATATTTCTAATAGGGGTTAGAATAGCTGGCAGGCAAAAAAACTTAGCTGCGGGCGAAAAGGTTCGCCTGCTTAAACTCCTCCCCCGGGCTTGCTATATGGATTTTTTCTCTATGACAACCTTATAGGAAAGGGTGAAACTTAGAGGCTATGAAAGGAAGGCTTGACATGAGGTTGGACGGTTTTTATCCAACTTCTCCCTTGAGAGGAAGAGAAGCCTCCTTCCTCGAGGGGCTAACCCTCTCACCTGTTAATATCTGGACCAGCCCTTATCTCTTCCTCCCCCCCTTCTGCTGTCGAAGTCTCTGCTTCCTCTCTCCCGCTGCGGGCGGGCGTCGTCCACCGTAAGGTTTCTCTCCTTGAAAGTGTACGCGTTGAACATCTCCTTAGCTTTCTGGGCTTCCTCCTCTTCCATCATCTCCACAAAAGCGAACCCCTTGGAGCGGCCAGTCATAGTGTCGGTGATGATCTTCACCGATTCCACCTTCCCCGCCTGCCCAAACAGCTCCTGCAATTCCTCTTCGCTCACGGTGTAAGCGAGATTGCCGACGTAAAGCTTCTTGGTCATTTATACTTCCTCCTTCAATAAAAAAACCCTCCAGGATTACAATAATCCCTTTGAGGGCTAAAAGTTACGAAACAAACAAAAATTCTCTCTCTATCCTTCTAAATTCAACTCAAATAAAGAATATCACCAAAAATAAGATATGTCAAGCAAAAAATGAACCTGTTTTAATTTTTAAAAGCGATTCTAATTTACTATGCTTTCAGAGTAAGTCACATTAATTATTTCACGCCATTATTTTTGATTGTATTAATTGCTATCAATTTGAGTTGATTTCACATTTTCCCTATGCTATAAGCTATAAAGGGGCAGATTGGTAAAAGAGCAGGGAAGGGGGGAATTTAATATAGGATAACCAAGCAAACTCATATCTTTCGCATGCGGTTTAAGTTTTTGCGTCTCATTGCAAACATGGGGAGGGAAAAATAAGAAATAACTTTTTTAAAAATGTGGTATTTGTTTCCACTATTATACAAAAAGGAAAGGAGAACCTAACATGAATCGGACACATAGCTTAAAGTTGATGTGGGCACTGCTTCTGTGCTTGGTCATTATTCTGGTTAGTCCCGCTACGATGGCACAGCAGAAAAAGGCGTTGACTTTTCAGGATGTTATGAAATTCAAGGCCGTCCTGGATGCCGTGATCTCCGAGGACGGTTCATGGATAGCCTATACTGCTCAGCCGGATCGGGGGGATGGTGAGCTTAAAATTCATGCCGCAACAGAAGAGAAAATCTTTACCATTGAGCGAGGAAGTAAACCTGTTTTTTCCAAGGACTCCCGTTGGGTGGCTGTGGTTATTAAACCCAAAGCGGTTGAGCTGGAAAAAGCCGATAAGGAGAAGCCCAAAGAAGGTATGGCTCTGCTGGAGACCGCTACCGGTGAGGTGCATCATTTTGAGAGAGTGGAGCGGTTCGCCTTCTCAGAAGACTCGAAGTGGCTGGCTTATCATCATTTCAAAGAGGAAGAAAAACCAGCCAAAGAAGAGAAGACGCAGCCCAGCCAGGAACCCGCAGCCTCAGCCGAGCAGAAAAAAGATAAAAAGAAAAAAGAAGTCGGGAGCACCCTGGTGCTGCGCCATCTGGCATCCGGACAGGAGATATCCATTCAGTATGTGCTCTCCTTCGCTTTCGACAAATCCTCTCGCTACCTGGCCTATGCCATAGCCGACCCAGAAGGAAAGGAAAACGGCCTCTTCTGTCGGGAATTGCAAAAAGAAGGCTATCCCCAGATAGCCATAACTAAAGGCGAGAACACACGTTATAGCAACATTACCTGGACTAAGAAAGAGAGCAAGCTTGCTTTTTTGTCTGCCGTAGAGAATGAAGAGGGTCAACCCGGTCCGGCTACGCTGTGGGTCTGGGACGGCGATACCGGGGAACAAAATCAGGCAGTCAAGTCTGAGGCAGCACCCGAAGGGTGGATGCTTCCCCTGAAAAACCAGGTTTCCTGGACACGAGATGGCAAGCGGGTCTTTTTTGGCTTCAAACCAGAAACTCCGCAGGATGTAAGCACGGAAAAGGAGAAAGAACAGGAGGAAAAGGAAGAGGTCGATCTCTATAACATTGATGACCTGCTCAAAAAGAGAGAGGTAGATGTCTGGCACTGGAATGACCCCATCATTATCACCCATCAGAAAAAACAATGGTCGCGCCTGAAAGACTGGACATATCGAGCCGTTTATCACCTGGATTCAGGTAAAGCAATAGCCCTGGCAGATCAGGAAATGCGGACTGTCGAGGCTACTGAAAATCCCCAATTTGCTCTGGGTCTTGCCGATGTCCCCTACCTCAAGGAAATCACCTGGGAAGGGAGCTTTGATGATGTCTACCTGGTAGGGCTGAAAGATGGTTCTCGTAAGAAGGTTGTCTCCCGTTTGCAAAGTCGTCCCTCACTTTCTCCGAATGGTGACTATGTAGTGTATTACCACGACCTCAACTGGCATATCTATGACAGCAAAACAGGAACCACCCGCAACCTGACCAGCCAGCTCGATGTGCCCTTCTTCGATGAAGACCATGACTACCCCAGTGCCACTCCGGGATACGGTATGGCTGGATGGGTGGAAGATGACCGTGCTGTTCTCATCTACGACAAGTATGATATCTGGCAGTTTCCCACTGGGAAAGACAAGCCCATAAATCTTACCGGCGGCGAGGGACGTCAGAGCCAGGTCACTTTTCGCGCCATTCGTCTGGACCCTGAGAAGCGTTATTTCGGCAAGGACGAGCAGCTGTTGCTTTCTGCCTATCACAATCTGAAAAAACACACCGGCTTCTCCACCTGCCAGGTGGGAACTCAAGGTGTGAAGACGCTCATTGAGGAGAAAAAACAATTTCGTTTTCTGGCAAAAGCCAAAAAGAAGCAGATACTGATGTATACTCGGGAAAGCTATTCTGAATTTCCCGACATCTGGATCAGCGATATGAACCTTGTCTCTCCCCGCAAAATCTCCGATGTGAATCCGCAGATCAGCGAGTTTGCCTGGGGCAGCGCTGA
The DNA here is from genome assembly GCA_029880275.1 of Candidatus Aminicenantota bacterium. GTDB lineage: Bacteria > Acidobacteriota > B3-B38 > Guanabaribacteriales > B3-B38 > Guanabaribacterium. The sequence continues at coordinate 4,125 of JAOUOQ010000099.1, forward strand.
GCTGGTCGAGTGGAACAGTGTAGATGGCATACCGCTGCAGGGTGTGCTTATCAAACCGGGAAATTATCAACCCGGTGAGCGTTATCCCGTGCTGGTTTATTTCTACCGGTTCTTCTCTCAGCGTCTTTACGAATTCAATGGACCGGTGGTCAACCATCGTCCTTGCTTTCCGCTGTATGCCAGCAACGGTTACGCCATCTTCCTTCCCGACATCCGTTTCGAGGTGGGTCGTCCCGGCTTTTCTGCCACCAAGTGCCTGGTGCCGGGCGTGCAAAAGCTGATTGATATGGGAGTTGCCGACCCCAAAGCCATCGGGCTGCACGGTCATTCCTGGAGCGGATATCAGACGGCTTTTGTAGTTACCCAGACCAACATCTTTGCCGCAGCCATCGCTGGGGCACCGGTCTCTAACATGACCAGCGCCTACAGCGGTATTCGCTGGGAGTCCGGACTGGCCCGGCAGTTTCAGTACGAGCGGACGCAGAGCCGCATCGGAGGAAGTCTGTGGGAGTATCCTGAACGCTATATCGAAAACTCTCCCATATTTTTCGCCGACCGCATTAATACACCCTTGCTCATCGAGTTTGGAGACGAAGACGGAGCGGTGCCCTGGTATCAGGGAATCGAGCTTTACCTGGCTATGCGTCGCCTGGGCAAAGACTGCATCTTTTTGCAGTATCGCGGCGAGCCTCACCACTTGCAGAAGTATCCCAACAAAGTGGATTACGCCATAAAAATGAAGCAGTACTTTGACCACTATCTAAAGGGAGAGCCGGCACCGGAGTGGATCACAAAAGGAGTCCCCTACCGCGGAAAGTAGTGGACAACAGAACCATTATTTCAGCTGCACCTGAAAAGCGAGCGCCATATAATAAAGGGTAAGCGGGGATAAGTATGTAAAATATGAAAAAACTGAATCAATTGGCAAGAAAAAGTGAGTTGGCATAAGAAGGGTCTGGCAGCGTAGTATAAGTGGCATGGTCGCATCTAAAAAGAGATGAGGTTAAGAGAAAAAAACCAATTTAGGGTTGATTGTCATAGTTATTTTTTGTATTTATGAGAAGTGACGAGTGAGATAAGTTTTTATGGCGAATTGGATAATGTAGATTAAGAGCAATTTCCTATCCATAAAAAGTCGAGAGCGGGACTAAAATGCCATTCTGACAAACAGGAGAGATACGATGGATAAGGAAGAGTTTAGACAATTTGGCTATAAATTCGTTGATTGGGTGGCGGATTACATGACCGAGGTGGTTAAGTATCCGGTGATGTCTCAGGTGAAACCTGGTCAGATTAAAGAGAGGCTTCCTCAGCATCCGCCGGATAAAAGTGAGCCCATGGAAAGTATATTCAACGATTTTAAAGAAGTTATACTCCCGGGCATCACCCACTGGCAGCATCCTTTCTGGTTTGCCTATTTTCCTGCTAACAGCAGTCCTCCATCTATTCTGGGAGAGCTTCTGACAGCAGGACTTGGCACCCAGTGCATGATCTGGCAGACCTCTCCGGCTGCCGCCGAACTGGAAGAAGTGGTTCTGGAATGGTTGCACCAAATGCTGGGCCTCCCGGAAGGGATGGCCGGTGTCATCCAGGACACTGCTTCCACTGCTACCCTCTGCGCTTTGCTGACAGCCAGAGAAAGGGCTACTGATTTTGAAGCTAATCAAAAAGGTCTTAATAAGCCCCTGGTGGTCTATGCCTCAGAAGAAGCGCATTCCAGTGTGGAGAAAGGAGTCAAAATTGCGGGCTACGGGAAGGAGAACCTGCGTCTTATCCCTACCGATGATGCTTTTGCCATGATTCCCGAGAAGCTGGAAGAAGCGGTGATTGAGGATAAAAAAGGGGGATTGCAGCCAGCTTGTGTGGTGGCTACGCTGGGGACAACCTCCTCCACTGCGATAGACCCTCTGACTGACATTGGCAAAATCTGCCGCCAGCATGACCTTTGGCTTCATGTTGATGCCGCTTTTGCCGGAACGGCTGCCATCCTTCCGGAGAAGAGATGGATGCTGGAAGGCGCAGAATACATGGACTCCTTTGTCTTTAATCCCCATAAGTGGATGTTTACCAATTTCGACTGCTCAGCCTATTTTGTAAAAGACCCTGGTGCTCTTATCCGCACATTTGAGATTCATCCTGAATATCTAAAAACCGGACTGGATGCACAGGTAAAGAACTTCCGTGACTGGGGTATTCAACTGGGGAGAAGGTTTAGAGCCCTGAAATTGTGGTTCGTGATTCGCTATTACGGAGTGGAGCGGCTTCAAGAGATGATAAGGGAGCATATCCGATTAGCCCAATTATTTAAAGAATGGGTAGAGGAACATAAACACTTTGAGCTTATGGCGCCGGTGAGCCTGAGTCTGGTTTGTTTCCGCGTGAATGATGGGCGGGATGAGACGGCACTCAGTAGCTTAAATAAACATCTCCTTGAGAGACTCAACCAGGATGGAAAGATATATTTGACCCACACCACCTTAAGAGGTAAATACACACTCCGCCTGTCTGTCGGTCAGAGGTTGACTGAGGAACGACATGTGAAAGAAGCCTGGAAATTGATAACCTCAAAGGCTGAGGAAATACTAAAGATGTCTTAATATACTCTTTTAGACAATTCTTTTCAAAACAGATATTGCTAAGCAGAAGTCAGTAAAAGAGGGAAATATTTATCACTTATAGCATAATGATATTCTTATTTTAATAGGAATTGTACAGTCGGGTGATACTCTCAGTCAATTAACCTGCCAGACTGCGCTATGTCCTCACTCTATCAATCAATGTCCTTTTTTTCCAATATCTTCAGGATATTATGTAGCCCCTTTTTCAGCAACTTGAGTTTAGCCGAAAGCTTATCTTCTGCCGGAAGGTGCTCCTTTCC
>JAOUOQ010000100.1 GCA_029880275.1 Candidatus Aminicenantota bacterium
AGAATGATAATTAACGTGGAAAATAGCCCCAGGGTGAACGAGATTAAAGCCCCCCAGAAACCTTCGAAGGGGAGAGAGAGCCCCACTATCTCTAATCCCCGATAGATCAAAGGGGTGATATAGCGATTGACCCGGCTTATCAGATAGAGAAAGAGCAAAACGGTAATCAATAAGGGGAATATGATGAGCAAACCTGCGACGAAGTTTCGTTTCAGAAAGCTGCGAGTTTTGTTTTTAACCATGGGTAGACAATAATAGGTTCATGAAACAATCTTTGGCTCTATACCACGCCAGAACTTGACCAGATAATCGGTAGCCGAAATTAGAGCTGCCAGCATTACCCCCCACATGCCAATTGTCCCCAGCAAGACCAACCTGCCCAAAATATCTTTACCCAAAATCAAAATCATAATGACCACCACCTGGGAGAGCATCTTAAATTTACCCAGAGATGATGAGGGAATGGAAAAACCCTGCGAGGAGGCAATACTGCGGAGCCCCATCACCGCAATCTCCCTGCCCAGAATGATAACTATCATCCAGGCGGGCACTAACCTTAGCTCCACCAGCGAGATAAAAGCAGCCGATATTAACAGCTTATCGGCGATAGGATCGAGAAGAGTGCCCAAACGGGTTATCTGTTTTCTGCGGCGGGCTAAATATCCATCAAGAAGGTCGGTGATGGATGCCAGCAGGAAAATCGACCCCCCGATAATCTCCTTCTCAGGAAACTTGGTCAACAACACCACCACCAGCAAAGGGACGAGGAAGATGCGGGTGATGGTCAAATAATTGGGCAGATTTATTCTTCCTGGCCTCTGTTTTATGAGCCTGTTCCTTTCGGGCTGATACTTCTCCATAAATTGAAAAAAATAGGCGTTTAAACGCCACTCAATTATATAATACCCCCTGAAGCAAGTCAACCTGGCATTTCCCAGAAGATAAGTGTTATTTTTAGTTAATTTTCTGCTTGACAAATAGCATTTCACGGCTCATTATAAGGCCTCTAATGAAATAGAAGTTTTAGAAGCTTTTCTGGGAGGTAGTCGTGTCTGAGGCTTCATTAACCTGGATTCAGTTTGTGGTTAGCGGGGCGGTCATTGTCTTTGCCGGCACCAGACTCTCCCAGTATGGCGATATGATCGCCGAAAAGACCGGCTTGACAAGGAACTGGGTGGGGCTTTTTCTGCTGGCGATGATCACTTCCCTCCCTGAGCTGGTTGCTTCTTCTTCGGCATCCGTTATAGGCGCTCCCGATATTGCTATGGGTAACATCTTCGGGAGCAACCTGTTTAATCTGATGATACTGGTGGTTCTCGATTTCATGTGCCGCCGCAGCCCCATGCTGTTAAGAACAAAGGCTAACCACATCCTCACCGCTTCTTTTGGGATTTTGCTGAGCGGAATAGCAGCCGCTTCCATCCTGTTCTATTCGCTGGCTGGCAGGGAGCGTTTTCCTCGCTATTCCCATTTCTACTTAGGGTGGGAGCCCCTGCTGATTCTCGTCATTTATCTGTGGAGTATGCGGCTAATATTTGTACGCGAGAAGAAGCTGGAGACTACAGCGGAGGAGGCTGAGGAACTTAAGTATTCCGATATATCCAAGGGCAGGTGCTACAGCTTATTTACCCTCTATGCAGCGATGATTGTTTTTGCCGGCATAAGGCTGACGCAGATGGCAGAGGTGATCTCCCGCCTACCCCTGCATCTGGCAGGAAAAGAGTTAGTGCTGGGTCAGACACTGGTGGGGATAATTCTGGTTGCTATCGTGACCTCGCTGCCGGAATTGGTAGTCTCCATCGGTGCCTTTCGTCTGGGAGCCCTGGATATGGCGGTGGGTAATATGCTGGGGAGCAATATGTTCAATCTCCTGATTGTTCCCATAGCGGGGCTTCTGTTTGTAAAGGGTCCTATCCTGATGTATGTCTCCGTTAATCATGTGGTGACCGCCTTATTGGGTATAGTCATAGCCATGGTTGTCATTCTGGCACTGAAAATCCGCTCTAACCGCACCCTCTGGGGAACCGCTGGGGTGGAGAGCTGGGTGATGCTGCTGATCTATCTTGCCGGTAACTACCTCATCTTTAAGATGAACCTCACCCTTTTGCCATAGAATCCCACCTACCAATAGCTTCCCTTAACTTTTGGCAGCGGCGATCAACATCGAAAAAAGGCGGGAAAATTCTCTCCTATTTTCAGCCAAGTGAGTTGATATAATCGACAATTCCCTTGTAGATGGCTTCGGAGAGACGCTGGCGGTAGAGTGGCTGGCTCAGGAAGCGCTCTTCCTCCTGATTGGTGATGAAGGCAACTTCCACAATGATGCTGGGCATGTTAGCACCGATGAGCACATAGAAAGGTGCCTGTTTGACTCCCAGATTGCTGGTCGTTTTATAATGCCCGCGCAGAAAAGAGGACATTCCCTGCTGCATATAGGTGGCAAACTCTTTTGACTCGCCTATCTTTGTATTGAGAGTTATCTTCTTTATCAGCTCCTGGAGCTTGCGGATGTTTTTGCTGGAGATGGCATTTTCGCGGGCGGCGGTAGCCTCGGCGTCGGGAGTGATGGCAAAATTCAGGAAGTAGGTGGCCATTCCCTTTAACTTGCTGTTGTTGCTGGCATTGGTATGAATGGAGACAAAGAGGTCTGCTTCGTTAGAGTTGGCAATGGCGGTGCGCTCTTCTAGGCTGAGAAACCGGTCGGTACTGCGGGTCAGAATCACCTCGCAGCCTATTCCACTCTCCAGCAATTTTTTAAGACGCAGGGCGACATCCAGGGTTATGTCTTTTTCTCGCAGACCGTTAGAGCTCAGGGCTCCGGGGTCTCTTCCTCCATGCCCGGGGTCCAGAACAATCCTTCCCACTGTCAGCCCCAATTGGCGTGCCAGCGAGTATCTTCCGCTGCGGTTCGGTTGGGAGCTCTTGGGAGGACGCTCCGCGGTCTTCGCCAGATGAGCCGGGGTGACCTCTCTCCCTTTTCCGGTGCCCAGAATGTCTATTACAATGCGGTTGGGATTGTAGAGCGGGAAGACCGAATAGTCGCTGATGCTGGCAAAGTCGAGCACCACCCGCACTACTTCCTTATCGTGCTGCGCTATCCTGATTCTCTTGAGAAACCCGTCTTTGACCGGGAATGTCATCCCCGCAATATTGGGGCTTATCTGAGCTGGGCAAAGGTCGAAATATATGCGGTCAGGGTCAATGAGGCGTTTGTTCTCATATTGCACCTCATCGTCCACATCGATGACCACCCTGGTGTATTCGGTGCCGGTCCAGTGGCGGATGTTGTTCACCACCACCAACCCGTTTCTCTTCGGGCTTCCTTGTTCAATGGAGGCTATCCTCTCTCGGGCGAGCTCGCACTGGGGGCTCTGAGGGAACCTTTTTATGAATTTGAGATATTCTTCCCTGGCAGCGCTCTCATCCTTGAGCTTGGAGTAGTAAATATCGGCTGTTGTAAGGAGCGCCTGTTCGCCATAGAGGCTGTCGGGATACTGGTTCAGGAGGGTACTAAGACAAAGGAGGGCTTCCATCAGGTATCCCTGGCTGCCGAATGAGTTGAACATTTCTTGGTAGATTTCAGCTACTTGAAAGACGGACCTTTCCGCCAGGGGGGAGCGGGGGTAAAGAATGACGAGCTCTCTGAATGAATCGATGCACTTTTTCCACTCCGCCGGCTTCCCCTTTAAAGAGGGCTCCTTTTGTAGCTGGACATATTTTGCCATTGCCTGTTGATGCAGCTGGAGAGCTTCTTTCTGCTCCTGAGCAAGGAGCTCAAGATGAGAGAGGCAGAAAAGGGATAAGTTTAATAACGCTAACAGGAGAAACAACCGTTTAAGAATTCGCAAAATATAAACCCCACCTACCGCAATATCTACTTGTCTAAACAGCTTACTTACTACTACCAAAAGCTGATAATAATATTAAAATAAAAGAAGGCTTTTGTCAAGAAATAGTGAGCAGTGAGCTTTTTGTGAAGGAGAAAGCCTCGTATTTTCGCTGGATTTTGGCTTCTGTTTAGCGGTTATATTTTATCACCTGATAGGGTTTAGATTTTGGTATCACAGAGCTATAACAGAGCTTCCCCTGGCTATCTCTATATTTGTAAATTGTTATCTGAGCGGGGGAGCGGTCGCCAGCCCCCGTCCCTGACGAAGTGGCTGAGGAAGAAGGAACTGGGAATGACTCCGCGCCTTGATAGAGGCTGGTGACTTTCCTTACATAGTTTCTGGTCTCCCGGTAAGGGGGTATCCCCCCGTAGCGGTCTACAGCATTCGCACCGGCATTGTAGGCTGAGAGGGCCAAGGGGAGGTCGTTCTGGTAAAGCTCTAACAGGTATTTCAGGTGTTTTACCCCTGCCTGGATATTCTGGCGAGGGTCCCAGATGTTAGACAGCCCATATCTGGCGGCAGTCTCCGGCAGAAGCTGCATCAGCCCCTTGGCGCCCTTGGATGACAGTGACCGCGGGTTGTAGTCAGACTCCACCTGGATGACGGCGTGTACCAGCTTGGGGTCTACCTGCTGTTGGGTGCTGATCTCCTCGACCAGAGGGGCATAGGTGAGAAAATTTTGCAGATTGACTTGCCGGGCAGCTTGAGAGGCGGAGGTGGCTCTTACTACCCTTGCATCCGCCCGGGAGGGTATGTTGGTGAAGACATTAGAGCCCTTCTTGTTTTTATAGGCGTAAATCTGAGCGCTTAATACCGCAGGGAAAAGGCTCAGAATAAGGGCAACTACTATGATGCTCTTCTTCCTCTTACTCCGAATCATTGCGATTTTTTCCACTTTTCAAATGCCAAAGGTTATAGAGAATAAACTTCCTCTAATCTATCTCAATCTTGCAATACACCGCAAAGTGGTCGGATGCCTGGCGGCTGTCTCTGTTTTTAACCCCGACTTTTCCAGAGTCCATGACATATCGCGCGGGGTTGGTCGGTTGCAGCATATCCGGTGAGAGGAGGATGTGGTCAATCCATACGCGGTGGCGGTAACCTAAAGGATGACTGACAATAGGGTCAGGAAAATCCGCTGTCCAGAGCTGTTTCTTTAATCCAGATTCCCTTGTCATCCACCAGAGCGCGTTATGAAGGACTTTGTTGGGGTCGAAGACAGACCCCATCACGGTTTCCACGAAGCTTTTCCCAATCATCTTCTCGAAGGGGTCCAACCCCGGACCGTCATTCATGTCTCCCATTACCATAATCGGAAGCGGAGTTGGCTCATGCAGCAACTGGTCCAGGCGGTTGCGGAGCTTGAGTGCCTGACCCACCAGACGCTTGCGGTTGGCAAGCGAAATCTTCTGGAAATCTTGCAGGTCCACCACTGAAAAGATGCCTTTGGACTTGGTGTGGACTAAAATAATGCGCAGCTGCGGACCACCCGCACCGACTTCAACCACCGCCTCCAGGGGTTTGCGGTCCCATTGGTGTCGTTCCTTCAGCCCATCCTCTTCGATGTCAGCGACCCACGGTTCATAGTAAGAGATGGCATCGTCAATGGAGACCACTGAAAACGGCTCTCTGTAGTAAAAGACGAGATTCTGCCTTCCTCTGCTGACTCCGTGAGCGAGTTGATAGCCGGAGCCGGGCAGGTAATGCTCAATAAAGTAACGGTGCTCGTCGGGAGAATTTGCCGCCTCACAAATTCCCAACACATGGGGGTTAATGTCCTGAATTACCCTGGCAATCTTGAGCGCTCGCTGCTGCTCATCCGGCTTGATAACATTATTCTCAAACATCAGGTTCATGTGCTCGATATTATAGGACATAACGGCAAATTCGGGCATTTTTGCTTCTCTTTTTGCTATATGCTTTTGTATAACTTACTCATAATCAATGAGTTCAAATATACATCTCTCTCGCTGAATTTCTTACCTCTATCTTAGTTATTAGATGACTGACTTATCTATAAAATATCAAAAAACAGCTATATATGTCCGTTTTTTATATTTTCAACTGATTTGTCTCTCTCCTCCAATCGCTTCAAACATTATGCTACGGCAACATCTTTTACTTCAGCAATTTTTTCGTAATTATATATAAATTATGCCAAAAGCTGATAATAATGTCAAGCACACAAATATACTTTTAGAGATAGCGCTATGTCTTTCAATGAATAGCGCAATAAGAGCCTGGTTTTTAACATATATTGCAATTTCCTCTTGACATTCTGCAACAAATGAATTATAGTTAAAAAGGGAGAGTCCAATGCTTGGCCGCCCAGCCCATTTTATGGGTATACCTCCCAAGCAACTTATTTTGGACTCTCCCTATTATTTTTATATGCTATTAGGAACGGACTAAATTAAGCCCCTCACTGTTCACCTGAAAAAGCAATAACCCGCTTTAAGCTGAAGTAAATGGCTGGCTTTTATATTATTACCTTTACCAGGAGGGCATAAGAAGAAAAGCTATCAAGAGGTCTTGATGGAGGCTCTATGCTTTTGGGGCCACTATCAAGCGCCATAACCACAATGGCTGATTTAAAAGCCGTAACAAGCCTCCTTATTTCATAAATTTTTGCAGCGAGCCATGAAGAAAATTATTTTGTATAATATTTCCATTGTATCAATCTTGATCATTTTTGTAAAACCAATATATCTTCGACTCCTATCTTTCCTTTATCAGCTTTAGATAAACCATGCTCAATGACATCTGCTACTTTAAAACCTACAGATTTTCCTAGATCAGCTAGTATAGATGATGTTTCTATCGTTTGTTCTAGTCCATTTATTATCCATTTATGATATTTGCTCACTACCATTAAATAATACTTGTTATTTCGTAAAACACGATAACACTCCTCAAATGAAAGTTTCATCATCTTCAAGTAGTTTTCGATAACTCTTGATTTATAAATTCTCTGGGATTCCTGCAATAGTTTTATAAGTTTTAAACTTGATGGAGGCAATTGAATAGAGAAATATCTATCACTTACAAAGAGCGGCAATGTTTCATACTTTTTTTCGTCTCTGTGTTTAGCCTCATAAAA
>JAOUOQ010000101.1 GCA_029880275.1 Candidatus Aminicenantota bacterium
AGCGGTGGGGAAGCACAGAGGTTGAAGCTGGCTTCCATGCTGACCCTCAGAGGAAAGAAGGAGCGCTATCTTTTTCTCTTTGACGAGCCGACCACCGGGCTCCATATGGCGGATGTCGAGGTTCTGCTGCGGGTATTTGATAGGCTGTTGTCCGAAGGGCACTCCATCCTGGCCATAGAGCATAACCTCGATTTCATCAGCCAGGCAGACTACATCATTGACTTAGGTCCCGAAGGGGGAGAAGAGGGGGGAGCGATTGTCGCCAGGGGCAGTGTGGAAGACATTATGGCAGCAAAAAACTCTTACACCGGTGCTTTCCTGAAGGAGAGACTGAAGCACCTGAAAAGGCTGTCATCGTGAGGTAACGGTTTGCTTATCTCCTCTTAATTTCCTAAGAGGATGGAGATTTATTCCGCTTTACTCTTTGTTTTTTTCTTCTGCTCTTCCTTCCAATAATTGAGGCATTTAATGTCGCAAAAGTGAAGGGTGTAATCCATCCCTTCGTGGGTAACCGCAGCATCCCTGGGGATGAGCTTTTTGCATACCTCACAGGCTATCTTTTCGGGCTCTTTATTCATTTTAGGCTCCTTTTTTCTCCGATGGACTTGGCTGAGGAGCCTCCTCCTCCGAAGGGGAGAGTTTCTCCTTTAACTTATTATAATTGCCCGTATTATTTGCCGCCTGATAAGCCTTGAGGGCATAGCTGTATTTACCCAGCTTTTCTGCTGCAATCCCCAGCCGGTTCCACTGCTCGGCCTCTACTTTAAGCCCGGAAATTTTCTCCGCATAGGCGAGCAGAAAATAATCCCCTTCATCCACCGCCTTCTCCATTACCTCTCTTATTTTGCGCTCATCTTTTGCCTGCTCCAGAAACTCCACCGCCTCGCAATATTTCCCCTGCTGGATGAGGAGCTCGGCAATCTTCACCCTTCTTTCGGCGGAAATATCCTTTGAATAAAGGAGCCGTTGCTTCTCTGCCAGGTCGTAATGCTCGGGAAGTAACTTCTTTTTTGAGTCTTTCATAAGGAGATAAACACCTTTCGCACTGTAGTTTAAATCTTAATTAATATACCACAAAAACAGATTGGCTTCCACTAAAAATGGTGGGAGCTTTTAATCTATGTGCTCTCCATTCTACTTTGTGGTTTTAAGATTTTTAGTATCGGTATCAACTCCAGCTTTTCCTTGTCCAGCAGGTCCCAGCAGACCCCTGGAGGGCGGGGGAAGGATGTGTGGGTGGTGATAAGCTCCTCCGGGGTGATGATGTAGTCTACGGGGATATCGTGGACTTTCATCTGCATAGGGAAGTTGACCATCTGCAAGGGGTGGACAGTGGTCACAATAGGGGTGCGGGGGGATATCTTCCCCATTTCGGTCAGCAGGGCATACTCCAGGTCGGAATAGCCTCCCCCTTTGCCTACTCGTGCCCCTTGGGTATTGACAGCTACCGAGCCGCAGACCACCAGCTCTATCCCTTTGACCTCCTGCGGCAGCACCGACTTTCCATATTTGAAAGCTCCCTTGATAGAGGAGGCGTGGTAGAGATTGGCTTTTATTCTTGCAGGGTCCAGCTCGATGAAGCAGCGGGGGGACCTCAGGCGGGGGACCGCCATATAGACGATTTTCCCCTCTTTCAGAGCCAGGTGCCTTACCTCACGCTGAGGGGAATCGGGATTAGACTTGATGACCCTTGCGCTCTGCCAGACGGGGGATTTTTGAAGTTGGCGGGCGGCGAGCTCGGCGCCGGTGAAATTGGGAATCCTCCCCACGGCACCCGGGAAGCGCACCACCCCCTTCGCTTCCATCAACCGCCATATCTGCTGGCGAATTTCTTCTTTGGTCATCCCGCACTTCTCAACCTTCTATCTATTAAGAAGGAGCAACAGGTAAAAAAAGGGGGAGGGCGGTAGATAGATATTCAAAATACCCCCTTTACCTATTCCCCTTAGAGAGCTGGGCTCAACTCCTCAGGGAAACTCCCTCCCCCTGTTGATGACCACCATTCTTTGTGGTCAGATCTTATTTCTCCTCTTTCTCTTCCTCTTTTAAAGTCTTCAGCAGCTCTTTCCAGTCGAGCCACTCTTCCTTACCCTTGATCCACTTCTCAAACCAGCTAAACTCCGCCTGCATCTTGACCATCTGGTAGCGGATGTCACTCAGACCATGGGGCATATTGGGATAGACGATGTATTCGGTGGGCACCCCCAGCTTCTTCAGCGCCATATGGAGCTCGTCTCCCTGGGGCTTGGGTATCCGCTGGTCCTTTTCGCCGAAGTGAATGAGGGTGGGCGTTTTTGCCTTCTTGATGTACTTGAGGGGGGAGACCCGCACATAATCATCCCAGTTGTCGTAAGGTTTCCCCTGGAAATAAAACTCCCTGGTAAATTGGACATCGGTCTGGGCGTAGAGGGAGATCCAGTTGACCGCCCCCGCCCCGGTGGAGATAGCCTTGAAGCGGTCAGTGGAGACCAGGGTCCAGTTCGACCAGTGCCCCCCGGCGCTCCAGCCCATCATACCTAACTTATCGGGGTCGGCAATCTCTCGCTTGATAAGGTAATCGACTCCGGTTATAATATCGTCAAAAGCCTGGCGGAAGTAGTCCCCGGCAATCTCCATTCTGAACTTCTCCCCGTAGCCAGCAGAGCCGCGGTAGTTGGGCTGGAATACCGCATATCCGTTGCCGGCATAAATATGGACATAAGTGCCATAGGAGTCAGAAAATTCGTTGGTATAGGCGCTGGCAGGTCCGCCGTGGATTTGTACTATCAGCGGATAGCGTTCCCCCTGCTGGAAGCCTGCGGGCTTGATGAGGAGCCCTTCAATGCTTTTCCCATCGGTGCTCTTCCATCGGATGGTCTCATACTCGCCAAGAAGCATCTCCTCCACCTCCGGGTTGCTCCGAGTGAGCTGAATCCACTCTTTGGGGTCTCCGAGCTTCTCCCAGGAAGATATATACAGGTCGGTGGGGCGGGCGGGGTCTGAGTAGCTGATAATCAACGTCCCGCTGTCCTCATCTTTGCCGACGAAAACTGCAGCATTCTCCTTGGTAATCTGCTTGGCTTTTCCCCCTGAGATAGGAATGGCGAAGAGGGAGTAGTTTACCCCCATCAGGGTGTTGGAGTATATGGTCTGGCTGTCGTCCCCCCAGAAGGAGACGGAGACATCGTAGTCAAAATCAGAGGGGAGTTTGCGCCATTCCCCTCCACCAACGGGGAGGAGATATATCTTGCTGGTGCGGTAGGTGGTGAACTCATCATCAGCAGAAAAAGCCAGCCATCGGCTGTCGGGAGAAAAGAGGAAGCCGCCTTCGGATACCTGGTTATCGGTCAGCTGGGTGACCTCGCCCGTGGTGAGGTCCAGCAGGTAGAGCTCGCTGTCCATCCAGCCGGCATATCGGTCGGTGGAAACACCTTCAAAGGCGATCCATCTTCCATCCTTGGAAGTCTCCACGCTGGAAACCGTATATTCTTCACCCGAGGTGAGGCGCTTCTCCTCCTTGGTGTCTAAATCAATCATCCACAGGTGCTCGGGCGGCTTGGGTTGGTTGACAATCTGGACATCAAATCCCTTCTCCTTACGCTTGAGGTCGTCTTCATCGACCTGGTCGGGGGAGGTGAAGTAAATGCTTTTGCAATCGCGACTCCAGTCCCACCAGACGATGGGTGTTTCATGCTTGGTGAGTTGAACCGCTTCGCCACCCCGCGGAGTCATCAGCCATATCTGCCGCTTCTCGGGCTTACCGGCAGAGTAAGCCAGTTGTTTCCCATCGAGGCTCCACTCAAAGCGGTTGACTCCCTCCTTGTCGTCGGTTACCCGTCTTGCCTCGCCGCCATCGGGGCGCATGAGATAGAGCTGCCGCTTCTCCTCCCTGTCGCAGAGAAAGCCAAACAGCCCCCCTTCAGGATACCAGGCGGGGCTCTGCTCGTTCTTGTCCTCGGTGAAGGTCATCTGGCGTGCCTCTCCTCCGGCGGTGGAGACGAGATAGATGTCGCCAAACCGCTTCCCTTTCTCCCAGTTGGTCTCCGAGATATTGCAGAGGAGCCACTTGCCGTCGCGGGAAACATCCATACTCCCTACATATCTCATGTTGATAACGTCCATAAAGGTCATCGGTCGTTTTGCTGCGGTGGGCTGCTCAGAGGTGCTCAAAGCCTGGGAAGTAATAAGGAGAAAAAAGGCAATCGTTATGACAGATATAACCCTAACTCTCATGTCTCGACCTCCTGTTATAACTTTTAGAAGTTAAAGATTTTCTATAATACCTTACTTCAGAGTAGCTGCCCGCGATGCGGCTCTTGCTCCCCCTGGAGAGAAGCGCCCTGGTTATCTCTTATGTACAATAAGCTGGTTTTTGTTACAGTTGAGGGTGATCTTCCCCAGGTGCTGCAGGATATCGTTCCCTATCAGTAAAGTCTGTTTATCTCCGAAGATATCCAGATCAGCGATATATATCTTCAAGGGTCCCTTAATGGTGATAGAGCCAATCTGAAGGGAGCTTAACTCCATTACATGGCTTCTTACCGGGCGACCATCGCCCCCCCATAATGTGCCACCACTTTTCAGCTGGGGGTTGAATCGGCTGATGCCGAGTTCGCTTGCACCCGACCACGAGATGATACTCTGACCGCTCCCAAGGTCGAGCCATCCTTGCATGGACTTCCCACCTGGCAACCCTACAGGGAGAACAACCTCCCCGCCGGGGACGCCCTCCCAGGGATTAATGGAGAAGGGGATTATTTCTCTTATGCTGATTCCGGGATTCAGAGGGTTATTTAAGTCGGCTCTTGTGAAAGTAATCTGGCGGTTATCGTAGTCGATGGTGGTGATCATCCGATGAATAACTTCACACCCTATTATTCCATCGACTGGATAGTCCTTCCAATCCAGAACAACTACCCTGTGGTTCTGCACTGCCAGCTCTCCAATCTGGAATTGCTCAAGCAACAGAGTGGTACCCTCGATATAGCTCAACCCTCCAATGCCCCGTACCGGTATCTTTATGAAATTTCCCAGCTCAATAAGACTTCTCTCTATAGATTGCTTGGTAAAGGTGGTGATGCTCCAGGCGTTGTCCAGATGCATGGTGAACACAGCTTCTTCGCCAATCCTGACCGGGAGATGTATCTTAGCATCGTCGAAGGTGAAAGGGAGAGCCACCTTTCCCGAAGGGGGAAAACGGAGCTTCAGTTGGCTTCGGGCAACTGCGGCGGCGGCTTTTCCTGCTGAAGAGAGGGTGGATAAAAATAAGAGGGGTAGTAAAACCACTAATAGCCCCCAGGGGATGAGAAGAAAGTATCTCCTGATGCCTCCCTTGAAAATCATGGTTACCTCCTTCTTCAGCCCAATGTAATGAGCTGCTACATATGCTCACCCCCTTACCAGAGGCAAAAACCACTTGTTATACTCTCCTCTACTTATATAGACGCTTTCTCTACCCCAAAGGTTCGCCTTTATTGGAAAAAAGTTCCAACCGCGGCGAATCCGAATAAGAGAACTCTACCACAACAATAATATTATGATATATCCATGCATTTTTTGCAACAGAAAAAGATAACTTTTTGGTAGATATATAATTTATGTCGGCAGCCTTTAGTTTATAAGGATGAAGCAGGGGGAAAAGTATATATGGTAAGGAAGTGGATTCCTGTTCAACAGAAGGCTTCAATCATATTGTGCTGGTCCACACTTTTCGTGGAGCCGACATCTCATCTGGCAAAAGGGCAAGACAGCAACTACCTCCTTGCCATGATGCCGAGCTTATGATACTATTTTATAAAAGTTCCCGGGTAAACATATATGCGGTAGGGAGTTCCCTCCAAGATGAGGGTGAGTTTTAGCCTCTCTACCGGGAGGAACGAGGATGAAGATTTCAAGGAGAGGCTTTATTAAGAGAACCCTGGGCTGGGGTACCATTCCCCTGTTTATCCCCTCCAAGCTCTTCAAGGATGTCTCCCGCTTGCAGGCTGGAAGATGGGAGCTGAAAAGAGCTGACTGGAAGCCCGGCTATCTGAAGCTGGAGGAGGAAGGGATGCTTTCCCGCCGGGTGGAGGAGCTCTACGCAATTTTCGAGAGCTGTGAGCTCTGCCCCCGCCAGTGCCATGCTAATCGCCTTAAGGGAGGGAAAGGGTTCTGCCAGGGGACCTCGCAGGTGATGGTATCCAGTGCTCACGCTCACTTCGGTGAGGAGCAGCCCCTGGTGGGAAGGAAAGGTTCGGGGACCATCTTCTTCACCAATTGTAATCTCCGCTGTGTGTTCTGCCAGAACTATGCTATCAGCCAGCTCGGCGAAGGGAGAACCATATCGGACCAAGAGCTTGCCGAAGTAATGTTAGCACTGCAGAAGCGGGGATGCCATAACATCAATCTGGTGACTCCCACTCACTATGTGCCCAATATTGTCAGCGCCGCCAGGATTGCTGCTCGGATGGGTTTGCGTCTCCCCCTGGTGTACAACACCAGTGGCTACGAGAAGCTGGATACCCTGAAGTTGTTAGATGGAGTGATTGACATCTATATGCCCGACCTCAAATATATGGAGGGTAAGTATGCGGGGAAATATTCCTCCAACGCCTTTGACTACCCCGAGTATGCCACCAGAGCTATCCTGGAGATGCATCGGCAGGTGGGGGTGCTCAAGACCGATGAGAAGGGTATTGCCCTGCGAGGGCTTATTATCCGCCATCTGATAATGCCCAACAATGTCTCCAGTACGGATAAATTTGTCCAATGGGTGGCAGAAAATCTGCCCCATGATACCTATGTAAACATAATGGGTCAATACCGCCCCGAATTTAAAGCCTTCGATTACCCTGAGATATCCCGCCGGATAAACACCGAGGAATATCGCCGTTCCCTCGCCTGGGCTCAACAGTATGGGCTCACCCGCCTTGACCGATAAGATTTTTTGCTGGTGCTATATATTTTGCTGGAAATAGGTATA
>JAOUOQ010000102.1 GCA_029880275.1 Candidatus Aminicenantota bacterium
TACGGGGTCATCACCTCGGATTCCGACGCTGCTTACGAGCGGGTCATCAGTTATAATGTGAGCAACCTTCCCCCTCAGGTAGCCCGCCCCCATCAGGTGGACAATGTTAAAGCGGTTTATGAAGTTTCAGGAACAAAGATTCATCAAGCCCTGTTAGGTACCTGCACCAACGGCAGGATGGAAGACCTTGAGGTGGCAGCCAGCATACTGAAGGGGAAAAAGATTGCCCCAGGAGTGAGGTTGCTGGTGTTTCCCGCCTCCTGGGAAATATACCGGGAGGCATGGGTCAAAGGTATTCTCCTGCAGTTAGCAGAGGCTGGCGCTATTATAATGAACCCCGGATGCGGACCCTGCCTCGGGGCGCACGAGGGAGTATTGGCTCCGGGAGAGGTCTGCCTGAGCACCGCTAACCGCAACTTCCGGGGAAGGATGGGCTGTCGGGATGCTTCCATCTACCTGGCCAGCCCGGCTACAGTGGCTGCCTCGGCGCTCAAGGGGTATATCACCGATGTGCGAAGCCTGTAGTTATAGCTTAAAGTAATACTTTATATATTGGAAGCCAATTATATGATATTAAAAGGAAAAGTATGGAAATATGGGGACGACATCAATACCGATGTCATCTTTCCGGGGAAATATACCTACACCATCTCCGAGCCTGAAGAGATGGCTAAGCATTCCCTGGAAGACCTCGACCCCGCTTTCGCCTCAGGAGTGAGCAAGGGGGATGTCATCGTTGCCGGTAAAAACTTCGGCTGCGGGAGTTCCAGGGAGCAGGCGGCTACCTGCTTGAAGTATTGCGGAGTGGGAGCAGTAGTGGCGAAGTCCTTCTCCCGCATCTTTTTCCGCAATGCCATCAATGCCGGGCTCCCGCTCATTCAGTCCGCCGACGCTCCCGACCGCATAAAGCCCGGCGAGGTGATCACCATAGATTTTGAAAAAGGAACGCTGACCTGCAAGCAAGGGGTGTTTACTTTCCCGCCCTTGCCGGAGGAAGTTATGGGGATTCTGCAAAGCGGTGGTCTGATACCTTATACTCGTAAGCTGTTAGGAACTGAGTAGCTATTCAGGAGTTGATGATATGGCCAAGTATAAGATTGCCTGGCTGCCCGGTGACGGCACCGGGAAGGATGTGTTAGAGGCGGCAAGAATTGTATTGGATGCCGTAAAGCTTGATGCCGAGTACATACCCGGGGATGTGGGCTGGGAGTTCTGGTGCAAGGAGGGTAATCCCCTCCCGGAGCGGACACTGGATATTTTGAGGAATACCGACTGCTGCCTGTTTGGAGCCATCACCTCCAAGCCAAAAGAAGAGGCCGAGAAAGAGCTGGTGCCCGAGCTTCAGGGAAAGGGATATAACTATTACAGCCCCATTGTGAGAATGCGACAGGAGCTCAATCTCTATGCCAATATCCGACCCTGCAAAGCTTACAAGGGGAATCCCCTCAACTACCGGGACAACATAGACCTGATAGTCTTCAGGGAGAATACCGAGGGGCTTTACTCCGGCATTGAGTTTCATCCTCTCCCACGAGAGGTGATGGATGCTTTTTTAAAGCATCAGCCCAAAGCACGGCGATTTGCCAATGTGCCCTTGGAAGACATAGCCATATCTGTCAGATTCTTCACCCGTCCCGCCTGTCAGGCTATCATCAGAAAAGCCTTTCAATACGCCCAGAAGCATAAGAAACCAACGGTCACCCTGGTAGAGAAAGCTAATGTGCTAAGGGAGACAGGAGGTATGATGCTGGGAGAAGCCCGAAAAATCGCCCGCGAATACCCGGATATTGAGCTGTGGGAGACCAATATTGACGCTATGTGTATGTGGCTGGTCAAAAATCCGGATAAGTACGGCGTTCTTGTTGCCTCTAATCTTTTCGGGGATATCATCTCCGACCTGTCTGCTCAGCTGGTAGGGGGGCTGGGATTCGCCTGTGCCGCCAATGTGGGCGACAACTACGCCCTGTTTGAGCCCACTCATGGCTCCGCCCCTAAATATGCCGGTTTGTACAAGGTCAACCCTATGGCCACCTTGTTGAGTGTGAAAATGATGCTGGAATACCTAAACCAACAAGAAAAGGCGCAGCGCCTGGAGAGCGCAATTGCCCGGGTGACCGCAGAGGGCAAGGTCAGAACATACGATATGGGAGGGAACTCCACCACACTAGAGGTGGCGGAGGAAGTAGCCATATATTATAAGCAAGCTCTATGAGTGAGGTGAGCATGGGCAAGACCATCATTGAGAAAATAATAGCTCGTCACTGTCGGGAAAAGGTCACCCCTGGGAAGGTGGTGTGGGTTGATATCGACCTGCGGACGGCGCGGGACTTCGGCGGAGCTAATGTGGTGGAGAACTTCCGACGCAATTATCATGAAGATAGGGTAGCCGATGCTGCGAAGACTTTCTTTGCCTTCGATTGTGTGGCCCCTGCTAACAACATCCCCTATGCCAACAACCAACAAATATGCCGGGACTTTGCCCAACAGCAGGGGATAAAGGTCTTCGATGTTGACCAGGGGATTGGCTCGCATATTTTAATAGATAAAGGATTGTGCTTGCCTGGATATATAGCTGTGGGGACCGACAGCCATCTCAACCTCCTGGGAGCCCTGGGGGCTCTGGGGCAGGGGATGGGAGATGTGGATATAGCATTTGCCTTCAAAACCGGCAAGACATGGTTTGAGGTTCCCGAGACCATAAAAGTGGTGGTCAAGGGGAAATTGTCTCCTCCAGTGAGCGCCAAGGACCTCACCCTTGCCGTTCTCAAGCGATTAGGCTCCAAAGGAGCTTTAGGGAAGGCCATAGAGTTCTGCGGGGAAGCCATAGATAGCCTTAGCCTCGATGGGAGAATAACCCTCGCCAGTATGGTTACCGAGATGGGGGGAATAGTCGGCTTTATTACCCCGAATCAGGAGGTTCTTGCTTATTGCCGAGCCAGAGCAGGCAAGGAGGATATTGAGGCTATAACAGCTGACCCTGATGCCCATTACTGCCAGACTATAGATATAGATATCTCCGGCTTGAAGCCCCAGATTTCCCTTCCTTATTACCCTTCCAAGGTGGCTAATGTGGATGAGGTTGAAGGAGAGAGAGTCAACTCCATCTTTCTGGGTTCGTGCACCAACGGGCGCTGGGAGGACTTTAAGATGGTTGCCTTCATTCTGAAAGGGAAGAAGGTACACGAAGGAGTGATGTTCAAGGCGGTACCGAGTACCAGGGAGGTCTATGGTCGGCTGCTAAAAAAGGGATTAGCGGATGTTCTATTTGATGCCGGGGTGATATTGACCAGTTCCGGCTGCGGTGGTTGTGCTTCGGGGCAGGTGGGGATGACCGGCGAGGGCGAGGTCCAGCTCAGCACCGGCAATCGCAACTTCAAAGGAAAGCAGGGAGCCGGCAAAACTTTTTTGGTCAGCCCTGCCACTGCCGCCGTATCCGCCCTCTACGGGAAGATTACCTCTCCGGATAAAGTTTAATAAAAGAGAGATAAGCCATGAAAAGACCGATTTTACTCAAGGGGAGGGCATGGGCTCTGCGTGACGAGAAGGGAAGGGCGATTGACGATATTGACACCGACCAGATATACCATAATGCCCACCTGGCCATAACCGAGCTTGAGAAAATGGGGCGGTTCGCCCTGGGGAACCTCCCCGGATGGGAAGACTTCCCTCAGAAAGCCAGACCGGGGGACATCCTTGTGGTGGGACAGAACTTCGGTGCGGGCTCCTCCCGTCAGCAGGCGGTGGACTGCTTCCGCTCCCTGGGGATAGCCCTCATTATGGGGGAATCTTTTGGCGCCATCTACAAGAGGAACGCTATAAACTCGGGCTTTCCTCTCATGGTATGTTCGGGGATTATCAGCCAGTCGGGGAAAGTAGATTCTGGCAATATCCTGGAAGTGAACTTATCCACCGGGGAGGTCTTTAATCATACCACTGGCAAGAAGATTGAGGGTGGGGAGCGATTCTCTCAGGTTCAGATGGATATCTACCAGGCCGGTAACCTATTTGAGTATGGAAAAACGATATTACCTTAAAGTGGTGAGTATCATCAATGTTACTCATTTGCTAAATTTGCGGAAGTCGGTATTCTTCCGACTTCCCAATTTTCACCGGAGGTGAGCAAGATGCTGGAAAGTATAAAATGGTTAGGGCATGCCAGCTTTGTTATCAAGGCGGAGAAGGTCATTTACATCGACCCCTGGAAGCTGAAGGATGGAGAGCCTGCCGATATCATTTTAATCACCCATGACCATTACGACCACTGCTGCCCTGAAGATGTGCAGAAAATTATGAAACCCGACACGGTCATTGTCGCCACTCCCGATGCGGCTGCCAAGTTCAAGGGAAATGTGAAGACTATGAAGCCAGGAGATAGCTTAACCGTCGAGGGAGTGCCCATTGAGGCAGTTCATGCGTATAATCCTCGAAAGCAGTTTCATCCCAAGAAGCAGATGGGAGTAGGGTACATCGTTACGGTTGTAAAAAAATCGTTGATGGGTGTTGGTGTTGCTGCGCGTCCAGAGGGTGGAATTCCCCCTCATGTTTTCGACAAGGAGACCGTGAGAATCTACCACCTGGGAGATACAGATTTCATCCCCGAGATGCAGAATATCAAAGCAGATATCGCCCTGGTGCCGGTCGGGGGGACCTACACCATGGATGCTGAGGAAGCTGCCAAAGCGGTCAACTCCTTTATGCCCAAGGTGGCTATTCCCATGCACTGGGGAGAGATCGTAGGCTCCGAGAAAGATGCCCAGCGGTTTAAAGAGCTCGCCCACTGCGAAGTTAAGATTCTAACCCCCGAAAAATAGAATACTCCCCTAATAGCTCAGGCCGTTCTCGGCAATATCGCTTATTCTCTGGAGAACTAACTCCACCTCCTGCAGGGAGTTGTAGATGTGAGTGGAAAAGCGTATTGAGTTTAAGTCGGCGGTAGAGATTCCGCGAGAGATTAGGCAGATTGCGAGTTCCCAGATGTTTGAAGCGGCGGGCGGTTTACTCTTTTCACCCCTTGATTTGAGCAGCTTATATGGTTAGCCTTTTAATTTCAAATAGTCCAAAGCCAGCTCAAGAGCCTTTTCCAGATGCTGGGGATTGGTTCCCGCCCCCTGAGCAAACCCCTCACCACCTCCCCCTTTTCCATCGATTACCTTGCAGCTCTCCTGCAGGGCTTCACCCAGGGGGAGCCCCAGCCCTTTGGATGAGGCGAAGATAAGATGACCCATCCCCTGGCTCTCCACACCGGCTAAAACCAGCAGAGGCTCCTGATTGACCGCTTTTATTATGGCGGACTTCACCACCTGTAAGTCTTCCTGGCGAAAAATCCTCTTTGCGAGCTTGAAGCCTTCATAAGGGACAGCTCCGTCTATCAACTCCTGAGCAATGAAACCCGTCAGCCTCTCCTTCAGGTGCTTTAGCTCCCGACGGTAGCCTTTCCCTTCCTCCCTCAGTTTATCAACCGCCTCGTTGAGCTTCTCCGGCTTTACCGACAAAGAAGCCGATACACCCTGCATCACCTTATGCTTTTGCCGATAATCAGTTAGAGCTCTTCTTCCGCAGAGGAAGCTGACCCTGATATTCCCCTTATATTTCTCCCACCCAATGACTTTTATCAGCCCTATCTCACCGGTGGAACGAAGATGCGTCCCCCCGCAATGGGAGAGGTCAACCCCCTCTATTTCTACTATTCTGATGCTCTCCACACCTTGGGGGAGTTCCTTTTTCCTGAGTTTTAACTGCGAAAACTCCTCGGGTGATACCTCGAACGCCTTTATAGGAAGGTTTTTAATTATGTATTGATTGGCTAACTCCTCCACTTGTTCCACCTGCGGCTCTGTAAGCAAACCTATATCAAGGTCAATGGTAGATATCTCCCTGCCAAGATGGAAGGATACAGTTGAAGCCTGACACAGCTCAATGAAGACAGCCGTCAGGAGGTGCTGACCGGTATGCTGCTGCATATGGTCAGAGCGGAGCATCCAATCTATCTCACCCTTCACCTTTGAGACTGAGAGAGGTTGCTCCAAAAGGTGAAAAATCTCATCATCTTTCAGGAGCACATCCTTGACGGCGATGCCGTTGAGGGTCCCCTGGTCGTGGGGTTGACCACCTGAGGTAGGGTAAAAGGCGGTCTGGTCGAGCAAAACCTCGTGACCCTGCTCGGTCTTTCTCTGAGCCACAACACGGGCAGAGAAGCTGGTCAGATAAGGGTTTTTCAAATAAAGCTTCTCGGTCATTTTTCTCCAAAGTATAAGGAGGAGTATGACCTCCTATTTTAAGGTAGTCGACTCAGCTTTGCCGGACCATAGTATAGTGAGTTGAACAACAGCTTGAATGTCCCATGAGGTTGAGCACGGTTCTGGCAGCGGAAGCCAATCAAGACAATGCGTCCCTTTCCGTTTTCTACTTCAACCAGAGCTGCCCGGTCAAAGAGTTTCTCTTCCCCCAGTATCCATCCGCTCAACAGGGGATTTTCTGACGGGTATTTTAATATCACCTTTGCGTTCTGGTCGAAGGACGGCAGCAGAGCAAAAGCGGGGCTATCCACAAAGCAAGCCGCTGCCTTCTCGCCCATGCCGAAAGCGATGGGCTGGGTGTTATTGACCTCCACCTCCAACAAGGAGCCCGGGCAGAAGAACTCCTCATCTGGAATTTCTTTGAGGACATTTTTCACCGGCAGACCAAAGCTCTCTATGGGCAGGTTGGAGGCGGAATCAAAGGTTATGAGAGTGCCGCCGGCTTCTACAAAGGATTTCAGGTTGGCCACCCCTTCGTTGCCTATCCCCCCTTCGTAAGGCGGCGGCAGTGGGGTAGAGGTGCTGTCGGGTCGTTCTTCTCGTCTCCCGGT
>JAOUOQ010000103.1 GCA_029880275.1 Candidatus Aminicenantota bacterium
CTTAAACTTCTCCCCTGGGCTTGCGATATGGATTTTTTTCTCTATGGCATCCTATGGGAAAGCGTGAAACTGAAAGGCTCTGAAAGGAGGGCTTAACATGAGGGCGAACAGCTCTTGTCGAACTTCTACACTGAGAGGATGAGAGACCTCCTTCCTGGAGGGGAAACCCTCTCACCTGTTAATATCTGGAATAGCCCCTATCTTTTCCTCCCCTTCTGCCGCCGCCGAAGTCTCTATCTCCTCTCTCCCGCTGGGGGCGGGCATCGTCCACTACCAGCTTTCTCTCCTTAAAGGTGTAACCGTTGAACATCTCCTTCGCTTTCTGGGCTTCATCTTCTTCCATCATCTCTACAAAGGCGAACCCCTTGGAGCGGCCAGTCATAGTGTCGTTGATGATCTTTACCGATTCCACCTTGCCCGCCTGCCCAAACAGCTCCTGCAACTCATCCTCCCTCACCGTATAGGCGAGATTACCGACGTAAAGTTTCTTGGCCACTTATCCTTCCTCCTTCAATAAAAAAACCCTCCAGGACTACAATAATCCCTTTGAGGGCTACAAGTTACGAAACAAACAAAAATTCTCTCTCTATCCTTCTAAATTCAACTCATAAAAAGCATATCACCAAAATTAATACATGTCAAGCAAAAATTTAAGGGAAAGGTGTTTTATGCAAAAAACTAAATTATATTTGCTTACTGGCTGAGAGCACTCACACTGCAGGAAACTTGGCAGCAATCCTCTGAAACGACAGGCAGCCAAAGTAACATTCATGAAGACTTTATCACCTCTATAGATTGAATAAGTATTAAATTGTAATATCCGGTGAGGCGGTTGTTGGGACTGAGTTGAGCGGTTCTCGTGATAAAAGCCTGGGTCTGCTTGAATTCAGCCACATATGCGGAGTTGCTGGCGTTCTCGCTGGTAGCGTCAATCTGGCGCCAGAAGAATAGGTAGAGAGATAAGAATGCCTTTTCTCAAATTCATAACTCCTCCTTAATATAAGAAGTCTGCCTTTGAGAAGGACTAAGATACCTGGAAAAAATTATAATTTGCCACTTCCTCTGTCATAGATTTGATATTAATAGAAATTTATTTCATCTCATCATGATGAGAACCTCTTGCAAATTGGAATTATATTTTTATTCAACAATGTGTTCAAAGTCGCATGGTTGCTTGATCATCAAGAATGTCGTTATTAATTTTGTAAAATGTCATTAAATATTACATTTCACGACATAATTTTTAATTTCTTTGAATTTCTATCTTGTATATTTCATCTCAATTGACTGGATTATTTATATATTGTATTATTATTTAGGAGCATCATGAAGTGAAAATATTGAAAAATCTGTTACAAGGACAAAAAATAACTTTATTAGATTTCGTTAGCTTATGAATCAAGGGGAGAATAAGATGAGTATTACAGAACCCAGCAAAACGTCGATTCAAGTGCATGAGTTTTTCTGGCTCACGCTTCTAAAAGGCTACTATCGCAGGTATGCAGAGGCATTTAATTTGAACGGTGACGAAAAGGTTCTCGATTTTGGCTGTGGTTCTGGCGCCGCTTCAAAGTTTATCGCTCAAATTCTTGAGAAGGGAGGCGGTGAGTTGACTTGCCTCGATATATCCAAAACCTGGATTGAACGCACCAAGAAACATTTAAGCAGATTTTCCAATGTTGAATATTATGCTGATGATATTCAAAATTGGGACGAGAAAGATGATTATTTTGATGCAGTGACTATCCACTTCGTGCTTCATGATATCGACAAATCTGAAAGACATGAAGTTGTAAGGGCACTCGTTAAGAAAATGAAGGTAGGCGCTAAGTTATTTATCCGTGAGCCAACTAAAGAATGTCATGGTATGCGCCCTGAAGAAATTCGAGAGCTAATGTTAAAAAATGGTTTAGAAGAGATTGATTCAAAGACAACCAAGAGCTTCATAATGGGAGTTATGCATACGGGAATTTTTAGTAGGACTGATCATCAAAATGCACAGAAAAAGAAGTAAGAGGGAAACGACACTTGCCAATTTAATATTCATCTTCCATCCTAGCTGGATTGTCGGATATACAGCAAAACGCGACATCGATCTAAGAAATTGAATTAAAAGAAAAAATATTATAAACGGATAGAAATATGTTTTTTGTTTGGTTTGGAATCTGTTTTGTATGTTTCATAATCCGTACAGTATTTAATATATTAACATACAAGAAATCTCCGTGGGCAGAGAATAAAATAATTATGACTTGGGTATACATTGTCATGTTTATTCTGTGGTTTTCATGATTCCAGATGTGTTTTGCAGATCTGATTAAAATGAATATTCCTGACTGTATTAGATATCTTGGGCTTTTATTATTTTTAATAGGGTTTTTTCTTTTTATTTTTTCACATATAAAATTGAAGAGATTTAAGGATAGGGGAGGGCTGGTTACAAGTGGTATCTACTCAAGAATAAGGAATCCTATTTATTTAGGATTTATAATATGGATTATTGGTTTTCCGATATTTACCCAAAGCTTTATTACACTCGCTTCCTCTCCAATATGAATATCACATATCATTTACTGGAAAATATTAGAGGAGAAATACGAGGAGTATAGCGAGCTAAAAAGAGGACATGGTTTTAGGTTCCAGTTTTGAACCTTTAGATGTCAGATCCGCAGTGAAGCCTTTTTTAGATACAATTTTTATATAATATGCTAATGAAAGCTTATTACCGTGCTAGGCAAAATCGCACATGGTGTCACGCTGGAGGTGATGCTTGTCTGAGCACAGGAAGAATGCTTTAATACTTGCCAAAGGATGATAAAATGGTATAATTCTAATTAAGTTTAGATTTAATTGAGGGAAAATTAAGATGAGAAACCTGAACCGTAGAGGAAGGTTCTGTATTATATGTTTATGTATATTTATGGTTATGCCCACAGTTGCCATGGGTCAAGAAGCTCGAGAGCACGTGCGGAGGGGATTGGTCTTCGTCCGCCAGGGGCTGGTTGATAGCGCCATAGAGGAGTATAAGAAAGCGCTGGAGATCGACCCCAATCTGGCGTTAGCCCACACCAACCTGGGGGCGGCCTACGACCTTAAAGGGCTGCATGACCAAGCCATTGAAGAGCATAAGAGGGCTTTATCCATCAACCCCAACCTGGCACTGGCCCACACCTATCTGGGTCTCTCTTATGAATACAGAGGGATGTTAGATGAGGCCATCGCCGCCCACAGGAAAGCAGTAGAGCTCAGACCTGACTTCGCTATGGCTCATAACAACCTGGGGCTTGCCTACGCCAAGAAAGGACTAATTGGGCAGGCAATAGAGGAGCTCAAAACAGCAGCCGCCCTGAGTCCCGAATACTACGACCCCCATATCAATTTAGGCTCTATTTACGAGCAACAGGGGCTTTTGGATGAGGCAATTGCCTGCTATCAGAAGGCGCTGGAGATCAACCCTGAGCTGGTATTGGTATATAACAACCTGGGAATTGCTTACAGCAAGAAAGGGATGTTCAAGGAAGCTGAGGAGCGCTTGCAAAAAGGAATAGAGCGCCAGCCGAACATAGCCCTCACTTACACCAACCTGGGGATGGTGTATTATCTTCAGGGGAAGCTGGATGAAGCTATTGCCCAGCACCGGAAAGCCCTGGAGCTGAACCCTGAGCTCCCTTTAGCTCATAGCAATCTGGCGCTGGCATACGCCCAAAAAGGGCAATTGCAAGAGGCTATTGAAGGGTTCAAAAGAGCAATAGACCTTAATCCACGACTCCCTATGGTTCACTATAATCTTGGCCTAGCATACAGTCAGAAGGGCTTGTTGAACGAGGCAATTGAGGAATACCGTAAAGAGCTGCAGCTCGCCCCCCAAAACGCCGATGCCCATCTCAATCTGGCAGTGGCAGC
The DNA here is from genome assembly GCA_029880275.1 of Candidatus Aminicenantota bacterium. Classification (GTDB taxonomy): domain Bacteria; phylum Acidobacteriota; class B3-B38; order Guanabaribacteriales; family B3-B38; genus Guanabaribacterium. The sequence continues at coordinate 3,904 of JAOUOQ010000103.1, forward strand.
TTACCTGCAGGGCAAATACGACCTGGCGTGGACTCATGTCCGCCAGGCGGAGAGGCTTCAGCATCCCAAGGCAGCTCAGATAATCGACATTCTCAAAAAGGTCTCCCAGGAGCCTCCTTCGTAGGAAGGGGTCTGACCATGAATAAGGCTATGCCTTATCCTCTTATTCTTCAAGTGCGTCCCAGGCTTCCTGCCTGCCGGGGAAAGAAGAGAAAAGCTCATTAAGCAATGAAAATAAAGCTTACCAAAAAGCAGAGAAAGTTTATAAGAGAGAATTACCGATATAAGTCGGATGCCGCCTTAGCCCGTGAGCTTAAGCTCCGCGTGGAGCACATTCGCTATGCCCTTAAGGTAGTAGAGCTGCGCCGCACAAAGGACGAGGAGAGGGCAATCCGCAAAAAGGAGGAGGATATTCAAAGAGCCGGGAAAAGGCCTCCCAAAGTTGCCAGAGCCCTGAGAAGGCCGCTCTTTATTAAAACGGCAGTTTCTCTGATGGTGCTGAGCCTAATCAGCTATCTTTTATATGGGCATTATCTGCATGACTCGCCTATAAGATATGCCCGGAAGTTCCAATCACTGATAGCCCCCCGAAAGCCTTCCGACCTTAACATCCTACTTCTCATTATTGATACCTTGAGAGCTGACCACCTGGGTTGCTACGGATACCAGGGTGCAAAGACCCCCCATATCGACCGCCTGGCAGAAGAGGGGATTCTGTTCACCAATGCCACCTGCCAGGTCCCCCTTACCCTCCCCTCCCACTGCTCCATCCTCACTGGCACCCACCCCATGTATCATGGGGTCAGGGACAACGCCGGTTTTTACCTGGGGGAGGAGAATACCACTCTGGCAGAGATACTTAAAGGGTATGGCTACGCTACCAGCGGGTTCATCGGTGCATTTGTCCTCGACTCCCGGTGGGGTATAGACCAGGGCTTTGACTATTACTTTGATAACTTTGACATCGCCGAATATGATATTGTCATGCTCGAGAATGTACAACGGAGGGGGAAGGATGTGGTGGATGAAGCCTCCCACTGGTGGGATAAAAACGGGCATAATAAGTTCTTTACCTGGATACATTTATACGACCCTCACTCGCCCTATGATGCCCCCGAGCCTTACAAGACGATGTTCAGAGGGAAGCCCTATGGATTATATGATGGAGAGATCGCCTATACTGATATGCTTATCGGACAAATTATGGCCAAATTGGAGGAGAAGGGGGTGCTGGACAATACCCTGATTATCTTTACCTCCGACCACGGGGAGATGCTGGGAGAGCACAGTGAGAGCCGCCATGGCTTCTTTATATATGATGCTGCTACCAGGATACCTCTCATCATAAAGCCGCCCACCACTGCCCTCAAGGGGAGAGTCATAGAAGCGCAAGTCCAGAGTGTGGATATAGTGTCCACCATATTGCATATGCTTGGCATCCCCATCCCCAGGGAGGTTCAGGGACAAAGCCTTCTTCCGCTGCTATTAAGGAAAAGCAGGGACAATAAAAAGCTTTACGCCTACAGCGAGACCTTTTACCCCAGATATTACTATGGCTGGAGTGAGCTCAAGAGCCTGCGCACCCGTCAATACAAATATATCCAAGCTCCAAGGCCCGAGCTCTACGACCTTATAAAGGACCCCAGAGAGAATCGTAATATCCTCTCCTCCAATCCCAGAATAGCGGAAAGATTCAAGAAGAAGCTCACCGAAATAGCCAACTTCTATGCCGCCAAGGGGGTAGAGCAGAAAGGACCCCAGAAGATGGACGAGGAGTCCCTGAAAGGATTGATGGCTCTCGGATACCTGGGCTCTTATGGTGTATCGCTAAGAGATAGAAAGGACAGGGAGCTGGCAGACCCTAAGGATAAGATTAAGCTCTTCAACAAGATAAAGGAGGCAGAAGGGAAATACTTGGAAAATAAGATAGACGAGGCCTTGCAGAAAATGACCGAGGTGCTGGAGGTCGACCCCGACATAATGGAAGCTCAGCTGGTTCTGGGACGCCTCTATATGCTAAAACAAGACACCGAGAAAGCCATCGCCGCCTTCAAAAGGGCATTAGAAATCAACCCTCAGTTTGAATTCGCCATCTTCAGTTTAGCCCTGGCTTATAAGGAATCAAAACAATGGGCGGAAGCGATTGCCGGCTTCAGGAGGCTGACCGAAATGGACCCCCGCGATTCCAGGGCTTTCCTCCACTTAAGTGATATCTACATCGAACAGAAAGACTTTGACCAGGCCATAATCTGTCTGAAAAAGGCTATTGAGGTTCAGCCTGAGCCTGACGCCGCTGCTCACAGTCAGCTGGGATTATGCTATCTGCAGAACGGTATGCTCCAGCAAGCCGAACAAGAGCTAAAGAGGGCGCTGGAGTTTAATCCCAAAATCCTCGAGGCACATTTCAACCTCGGTTTGGTGTATAAAAGACTTGCGCGCTATACGGAGGCAATAGAGGCTTTCAAGGAGGTTATCCGCATCAAACCCGATTTTGCCGATGCGTATTTTCATCTGGGTTTGGCGCATGGCTCCTTAGGTCGCTATAATGAAGAGATGGAGGCTATGAAGTCTGTTGTTCGCATCAAGCCAGATTATGCTGATGCGCATTACCTTCTCGCTTTACATTATATTAGGCTGGGTGATAGAGCCTCTGCCCTTGAGGAGCACGAAATTTTAAAAACTTTGGACCCGGCTCTTGCTAATAAATTATTTAACCAGCTTTACAGGTGAAACACATACCATCTGGTTAATATTATTATCTTATAATTATAATGGCGGTAGAGGGTTATACCTTATCCTCTCATTCTTCATCATCAGACCATCCCAGGCTTTCTGCATGTAGGGGAAAAAAGAGAAAAGCTCATT
>JAOUOQ010000104.1 GCA_029880275.1 Candidatus Aminicenantota bacterium
TGCTGCGAGAGGAAAACCCACCTGGCTGCGGATAGATGAATTTGACCTTACTGATGGCATACTTGACTATAATGACAGGCAATATTCTCTCCAGGGTTCTCTCTCGGGCATAGAGGCTCAGATACGATACTCAGATGCGCAGCAGAAGCATCGGGGAGTAATAAGTTCTCACCAAGGGGAAATCGGTGTTGCCCAATCCATTCTTCCCATTAGCAATCTCTCCTTGGAATTCAGGTTCGACAGCAGAGAGATAAATCTTGACAGATTTTCCGTTAACACTGCCTCATCCACCTTGGAGGCTTCGGGTTGGCTGCGCAATTACCAGGAGGTTGCTCAATATAATCTCCAGCTGAAAGGCTCTCTGCAGTTGGATGAGCTTCAGCCATGGTTTGATTCGCTGAATAAATATCAAGGACCTGTGGTGCTCAACGCCTCGATGGAAGGGGAGGGGAGTCAATTTAATTTAACTGGCAGCCTCGCCGGGCAGGATATTACCGTCTACAACATACCCATTGCCGCATTAGATGCCACCATCCGGGGGACAGAGAAGGGTTTCTTTGTCAGCCGTTTTGATACCGATATTGCCGAAGGCAAGGTTGCTGGCGAGCTAAATATGACATTCTCTCCCGCAAAGGAGTATTCGGTTAGCATCGATTGGCATTCCATTGATTTGGCAGCATTAGCCAGGGGCTTTCCTCAACTTCCCGTTGTCTTTGCTTCTCGCACCGGAGGGAGGCTCAAGGCAAATTGGCAAAATCTGAATATCAATGAAATTGATGCCCGGGGTGATATCACCTTTGATTCTCAAGGAATCATTCCCCGGGCTAAGGCGGCACAAAATACCCTTGATGGGCATATTGAGTTTGAGGCCTCCCAGGGAACGATCAAAATTCCCCAGAGCCAGCTATCGGTTAATAAAGATTCTTTTAGCTTCTCAGGGAATATAGATAGAGACAGAAACCTGGCGGCACAGTTCCGGCTGAAATCTGAAGACCTGTCGTCGACCGAGAGGCTTATAACCCGGCTGAAAGAGCGCATTAAAGCTCCCCAGCTTCAAAAAATACCGCCGCTTAATTTGGCAGGGAGATTTTCAGCTTCCGGGAATATTAGCGGCAGCCTGATGAACCCGGCAGTCACGCTTGACCTGGAAGGAGCCGGGCTGCGATTTCGCCAGTTGTCAATTGATGAGATAAAAGCAGCATTATCTTACAAGAAAGAGCGTATAACTATTGCCCGCTTACTGGCGGCATTAGGTGAAGGGCGAATGGAAGCCTCAGGCTATATTTCGTATGACCCACTTTCTAAGAATTTTGGTGAGCAGGCAGAGCTTAACCTTCGGCTGAACGAGGTGGATATCGGACCGATTGTCCAGTCTCTACCCATTGAGACTGATGCTAAGGGGATATTTTCGGGCGAGGTGATGTTGTCCGGTAATCTCTTCGACCCCACCATAGATTTTGATGTGGCGCTAAATCAACTTGTGATTAAAGAAGAAGATATCGCTCGCATAGAAGCATCCGGCAATTACAAAAATAAATCTCTTATTGTAGACCGCTTGAAGGTAGTGAAAGGTGAAGGAACTGTGGAGGGCAAACTGAGCTTAGATTTGCCGAGCAAATCCTACTCCACAAGCCTGGTTGGACAAAGGATTGACCTGCAGAGCATCAAATCGTTGAAGCCTGCGAAAAACGGGATCGGTGGGCAGGGAAATTTATGGCTTGAAGGCAGGGGAACTTTTGACCAGCCGCAGTTTTCTTTAAGGGTATCAGCCGAAAAGCTTCGTGTTTCAAAGGCGGATTTGCAGAGCTTAGAATTGAATGCTGATTCAGATGGGAAGACCGTTAAATTTGACGCCGTGCTCCCCGAATCGAAGACTAAGCTCGAAGGCAATCTCCAGCTTAATGAGCCCTTGGTGGTTCAGGGTAAAGTTACCACTACGGATTTGAATATAGGAAGCATCATGAGCTATTTAGAGAGCCAAGCCCCCATCCCTTTCACTACCGAGCTGACCTCAACCACCTCTTTTTCCATCCCATTACGGAAAATAGAAGACTCTACCATCACCCTGGGGATGCCAAAAGCGAGGCTTCAATATCAAGACCTTACCATGCAAAATAGCGGAGCAATCTCCATCACGCTGGCTAACAGGGAGATTGACATCCAGAGCTTTCATCTTATCGGCTCGGGTACGGAGTTTAACATCTACGGCAAGCTCCCCCTGACAGATGAAAGGGAAGGCAAGATACAAATAGATGGCAGGATAGACCTGAGGTTATTACAGCCATGGATGAAAGATAGTCCGGTTGCCGGTGATATTTCCCTTACCAGCGAGATAAAAGGGAGCTTAGGGCGACCGCGGTTAAGCGCGGAAGTTGAACTCAAAGAGGCGGCATTGACCGACCCAAGAATTCCTTACAGATTGAGCAATATAGCTCTTCACGCCATAGTAGAGGAAGACCTGGTGAGATTAAGAAGCTTTACCGCAAACTTAAATGATGGCAGCATCTCAGCCTCCGGAAGCTTCTCATTAGCTTCGCTGCCATTCAGGCTGCCGAGCCGGTTATTCCCATCATTGGAAGCCAAGGGGAACGAACTCAAGGTCACCGTGTCCAATCTGGATATCGGTAGTTTAGCACAATTAATGAACAGTAAATTCGCACAAGGACTTCAAGGAGCAGTTGACGGGGAAATCAATATTGGAGGAAATTTCAGTCAGATTGACAGGATAGAATTAGAGGGCAAAATCAGCAGATTGCTGTTCTCCCTGTCGGAATTAAGCTTAAAGAATGAAGGTGCCATTCGTTTTAGCTTAAAAGAGGGCACTCTGCTCCTGAAGGAAGCCCGATTCTCAGGCGAAGGAACATCAATTCGCATAGTCGGACAGATGGGTCTCACCAAACAAAGGGAGCTTGATGTTCGGCTGAAGGCGGAGCTGGATAACGCCATTTTAGCGCCGTTTGTAAGCGATATGGTCCCCGGAGGAACCTCCTCTTGGGAGCTTTTGCTCACCGGGCCTCTGAATAATCCCGCCATCAATGGAACCGGGGAAATCAAGGATGGCTTTTTCCAGCTCAGCACATTTGCCATAACGGCAAGTAATGTGAGAGGGCGCATAGAATTCTCCGAGCATACCATCACCCTCTCATCCCTTCAGGGCGTTATCAACGGAGGTCCATTTAATGTGCAGGGGGATTTACAATATCAGCAATTCAACATCAAATCTGCCGAACTGAAGCTCTCTGCCAACAATGTCCAACTGAATTATCCTGAGGGTTTGCTGAGCCAGTCCAATATCAACATGTCATTGGAGGGAAAAGGAAAGAGCTGGCTCTTATCTGGTGAGGTCAAGCTTTTGCAGGCATTATATCGCAAGGATGTCTATCCCGGCTCTCAGCTTATGAGCGCCATGGTTTCGCGCCGACCACTTACCAGGGGCAGGAGGCCAGAAGCTCTCCAAAATGTAAAATTAGATATAAGATTTTCTACTGTTGGTTCCATCATAATAGATAATAATATGGCAAACCTCGAGCTGTACGGCGATTTAAGCATCACCGGGACGGCGCTCCGTCCGATTGTGACCGGTCGTATTTCCATGAGATATACTGGAGAGGTAGTATTTGCCGAGCGCAGCTATCAGATAGAGAAAGCGGTAATAGACTTCCTTGGTACCGAGCAGCTCGACCCACATCTGGATATTGTTGCCCGCACTAAAATGAAGCATAAATATGACGAATTAGATATCCAGCTTGCCCTGTCGGGTCCTCTTTCCAACTTAAACTACTCTCTGAGTTCTTCTCCGCCGCGCTCTGAGGAGGAGATTGCCTCTTTGCTCATCACCGGACACGGTTTAGATGAGGTCAAAAGCGAAACTGCGAACATTATTGGCGAGCAAATGCTCTTTTATTTTGCCAGCCCTATTGCTTCTCCTCTGACCAAACAGTTACAAAAGGTGCTGGGGATTGAGGAAGTGACCATTGAACCTATTAACATTGCCACCGAGGAGGACCCCGGCGCCCGCTTTACCTTCACCAAGCGGATGTCTGATGATGTTTCCGTTACCTACTCTGTAGATGTGAGTAATAGCCAACAGCAGACCTGGCTGCTGGATTACAATCTTGGCCGCAATTTTTCCATCAGGTCTTTTCGTAAGGATGATGGGAGCTATGGCTCAAGCTTCAGACATCGGTTTACTTTCGGCTCCCGCAAACCCAGCTTGCCCAAAACAGTCGAACAGCCAAGAGTTCAGCAGTTCATAAAGGGGGCTGAGATTGAAGGTGATTTGCTCCTTCCTCGACAAAGCGTAATAAAAAAAATAAAGCCGCTTAAGGTGGGCTCTCCTTTTGACTATGGCAAGCTTCGCACTGTTATCGAAAATCTAATTGCCTTCTATAAAAGCACAGGTTACCTCAATGCGGTCATCACTCCGACAATAAAATATGAAAATGATGGGGATGTCTATATCGTCATTAGTATTTTGCCTCAGAAACCGGTATCTATACTATACGAAGGCGACCCTATCCCTAAGAAGCTCAAAAAGAACATCGTGAGTTCCTGGGATGGGAGACTTTTTGAAGATACCGCGCTGATGGAATCCGAGAAGCTAATTCTTAATCACCTGCGCAGCAAAGGATTTTATGACGCAGATGTCAGAGCTGAGAAAAAGGATGAAACAAATAGAACCAAATTTATCTTTTATATAAGTAAAGGTCATCAATATCGGATCCGCAAATTTACAGTAATGGGTAATAAATTCATAGATTCAAAGACTATTGAAAAAGCAATCAAAAGGCTTCCTGTCTCCAAAGATTGGGGCTTATGGGTTCTCATCTATGATTTCGAGCCAGCGAGAAGAGCCATCGAAATTCTTTACGAGGATAACGGATTTCTGAGAGCAGCGGTGAGCTCTCCCCGGATTGAGGTAGATTCAGAGCAGAATTTTGTGGATATCGGTCTGACCATCGACGAAGGTCCGCAGAGTCTGATACATTCTGTTGAGTTCAATGGTAATACCGTCTTCACCAATGAAGAGCTCATAAAGGGCTTAAAATTAGTTAAAGGTAGTATATTCCATCCCTCTCTTTTAACAGACGAGAGAAACCATCTATTTAATCTCTATAGAACCAACGGCTATCAGGAGGTTGAGATAGCGGTTGAAGTTGTTTCTTATCCTGATAGCCCAAATGTCGAAATCTTATATCACCTAAAAGAGGTAGTGCAGCATTATATTGCAGAAATACAGATTGTGGGTAATAAGCGAACCCCGGATTATATGATTCTAAGGGAGCTAAAGCTCAAGAAGGGCGATGTCCTAACTCTGGCAAACTTATCCCTGAGCCAAAAGAGATTATACGATATGGGGATATTTGAATCCGTCCATGTATATTCTCAGCCCCTGGCAGAAGAAATAGGCCAGGATAGAGTAATTGTTGAAATCCGGGAGAAAGCCAATTTCGCTGTAACCTATGGGTTGCGTTATAACTCTGAGCTGAAACTGGAAGGGTTCGGTGAGCTGGGCATCTATAATATCTTTGGCCGGGCAAGGAATGGGGTGGTGTATTACAAGCAGAATGAACTGGAGAAAGACCTGAGATTCTCCTTGAAAGAACCCTATCTATTCGGGAAAAGACTCAATACGATTTATTCTTTTTATTATAAAGAGATGTTAAAAACCACTTTCGTCATCGATGAAATCGGATTAAGTGTTCAACAGCAACACCAATTACCACATCACTTTTCCATCTCCTATCTATACAGCCTTCATAAGATTCATACCTATGAATTGGAGCCTGTGGGTTCCTTCCCTTTCGATATTTCTCTGTTTCTCTCGAAGCTGTCCACCTTCCTGGTTCGTGATACCAGGGATAGAAAAATGGATTCTCAGCGGGGGTCTTTCTTCTCTGTCAGCTTCACCTACTCCCCGGAATTTTTGGGCTCAGACCTCACCTTTATAAGTATGTTCGGTCAGGTCTCCTTCTACCAGCCTCTGTTCTCAAATGTTGTTTGGGCTTCTAACTATCGGGTTGGCTTAGCGGATGCTTTCGACCAAGTTTTGATTCCCAGCGAAAGGTTTTTTACCGGCGGAGGAAATTCTATTAGAGGCTTTGAGCGCGATATGGTCGGACCACTAAATCCTTATGATCAAACTGCAGAAGGGGGGGAAGCCCTGTTTATTATGAACCAGGAGCTGAGGTTCCCCATCCATAAGTGGCTGCGGGGAGTGGCATTTTATGATATGGGGAATGTGTACAGCAGCCTCAGCGATTTCAACCCATTTGATGCCAGACACAGCATTGGGTTTGGACTGCGGCTGGACACCCGCTTTAGCCTCATCAGATTGGATTACGGGATCAATCTCTTCCCCCACCCGGGAGAGCCGAGAGGAGTATTCTTCTTCAGCATCGGGCAGGCGTTCTAATGGGCTAATATTTATCCCAATTACCTGAAGCAGCCCCCCTTGTCAGGAATTCAAGAGATTATTTTCGGATGGCATTCAGCAGATTTCTCACCTGCTCAGCTTCCGGGGCTTCGGGAGCCAGGGCTATGAACCTATCAAAATGGACGATGGTTAAATCGGGTCGCTTCACCTGGTAGTAGGCAAGACCAATCTGATAATGGGCATAAGCGTGATTGGGGTCTATCTCCAGGCATTTATTGAAAGACTCTATGGCGGCAGGGGTGTTTTTCTGATAGCCGAAGATAATACCTTTTT
>JAOUOQ010000105.1 GCA_029880275.1 Candidatus Aminicenantota bacterium
TGTAGAGGAAATTCTTCGCTATAACCCCGAAGCCGATATCGACCTGCTTCGGCGAGCCTATATCTTCTCGGCCAGGGAACACCGGGGGCAGGTGAGGCTATCAGGAGAGCCCTACCTCAGCCATCCTCTGGCAGTGGCTAAAATCTTAGCCGAAAAGCACCTCGATGTCATCTCGGTGGTTGTCGGGCTCCTCCACGATGTAATCGAAGACACCCTTACCACCCGGGAAGAGGTGGAGAGCTACTTCGGCGCCGATATCGCTAACATTGTCGCCGGGGTGACCAAGATTAGCAAGATCCCCTTCACCTCGCAAGAAGAGATACAAGCCGAGAACCTGCGCAAAATGATACTGGCCATGGTAGACGACATCAGGGTCATCCTGGTAAAGATCGCCGACCGCCTCCACAATATGAGAACCCTTCAATTCCATGGTCCCGAACAGCAGGAACGCATAGCCCGCGAGACCCTCGACATCTATGTCCCCCTAGTGAACCGTCTCGGTATGGGAAAGATAAAAAGCGAGCTGGAATACCTCGCCTTCCTCCACCTTTATCCGGAGACCTATCAGAGCCTGAAAATTAAGATTGAAAAAGAGAGAAAGGTGAGCCAGGGCTTCATCAAGAAGATTACCCGCATACTGGAAACCAACATGAAAAAGAACAAAATCTCCGCCAAAGTCGAGGGAAGGATTAAAAACCTTTACAGCATCTACCAGAAGATATTAAGGCAGAAAATAAGCTTAGATGAGGTTTATGACTACATAGCCTTCAGAGTCATCACCAACACTGCAGGCGATTGCTACGCTGCCCTGGGTATCATTCACAATCTCTGGAGCCCTATTCCCGAAAGGTTTAAAGACTACATCGCCATGCCAAAGCCGAATAAATATCAATCGCTTCATACCTCAGTCATCAGCAAGGAGGGAAATGTATTTGAGATTCAGATCCGCACCAAAGAGATGCACAAGATAACCGAAGAGGGTATTGCCGCCCACTGGAAATATAAGGAGAAGAAGTTCACTCCCACAGCCGAAGACCAGGAGTTCCTCTGGCTGCGCCAGATGGTCGAATGGCAGCAGGAAGTAAAAGACCCGCGGGAGTTCATGCACTCCCTCAAAGTCGACCTGTACCAGGACGAGGTATATACTTTCACTCCCAAGGGAATGGTGAAATCCTTCCCCCGAGGTGCCACAGTAATCGACTTCGCTTACAGCATTCATACCGAGTTAGGACACCAATGCGTAGGGGCAAGAGTCAACGGCAAGCTGATCCCCCTTAAAACCGCCCTTAAAAATGGCGATATAGTGGAAATCATCACCTCCCCGGGACACGGCCCCAGCCGTGATTGGCTTGCCTTCGTGAAGACCTCCCGGGCTCGCAGCAAAATAAAGCAATGGCTTAACAGGGAAGAAAGAGAAAGAAGCATCGAACTTGGAAAGAAGCTCTTAGAAAAAGAGCTTAAAAGATACCAACACAGCCTGAAAAAACTCCTCTCCAAAGGGGAGATACGGCAAGTAGCCTCCCAACTGGGCCACCCCCAGGAAAGCGACCTCTTCTCCGCCCTGGGCTACGGAAATCTATCCCCTCGCCAGGTCCTCGCTCGCCTCCTCCCACCAGAGGAACTGGAAAAAAAAGAAGCTCCCAAACCCCTTCATCCTCCGCTCATCAGAAGAAAACTGGTGGAAAAGAAGGTCCTGGTGAAAGGGCACGACGACCTTCTCACCTACTTCGCCCGCTGCTGTAACCCTATCCCGGGAGAGAGAATCATCGGCTACATAACCCGAAACCGGGGGATATCTGTTCATTCTGCCGACTGCCCCAATCTTTTGAACCTCCTCTATGATACCGCCAGGGTGATTGAAGTCGAATGGGAACTCGACAAAGAATACTCCTATCCGGTGGAGGTCTCCATCTACCTGGAAAACAGGCCCGGAATGCTGGCTAAAATCACCTCCGCCATCGCCGACCTGAAAACGAATATAAAGAATATCACCCAGAAGGAATTGGAGGGGAAGAAGGCTCTCTTAAATCTATTGCTGGAAGTAAAAGATATACATCATCTGAGGAAAATTGTAAGTTCGCTGCGAGGCATCAAGGGAGTCATTGAAGTAAAAAGGGTCCTCCGCCAGACCCTTGCCGTATCATAGTTATCGGAAAGAATCTTCCACCCTCAAGAGCTCACTACCTTGCTTACTTTATCTGAACGGAGACATCTGGTGCACACGTAGACCCTTCGAGTTCTCCCGCCGATATTCACCCGCATCCGATGTAGATTGGGTTGGAACTTACGCCTGCTCACATTGTGAGCGTGACTGATCCGACGACCAAACTGCACCCCTTTACCACAATAAACACATACCTTAGCCACTATCAGCAACCTCCTCTGTTGAGACCACTATGCTACCATAACACAGAAAAAGATGCAACCCCTCTGGGCCATATAAAAAAATTTCACCTTTTTTTAAAATTTTACTTGACAAGGGGTAAAAAATGTTTTATAGTTATGTAGTGAATTCAGGAGAAACCTATGGTATTCTATAGAACAGCAGAAGTAGCTGAAAAGGTTGGAGTCACCAAAGAGACTTTATACAAGTGGCTCCGCAAAGGTAAAATACCCGAACCAGACCGGGATTATCGTAATTATCGTATATGGACCGAGGCAGACATAAGGAACTGCCTTAAATATAAAAACCGTAGGGTGCCGGGGGAGAAAGTAGGTAGTAGGTAATTTCCTTACACTTATAATCCTTTCCCTACTTTTTCTCCTTTTCGTACAAGGAGACAAAAAATTGGCCCTCTCAAAAGGAAAGCATTTGGTGGGGCTGGACATAGGTTCCAGCTCGGTTAAGGTAGTGGAACTTAAGACCACTCCCAAAGGTCTTCACCAATATCATCTGGTCAACCTCGGCATGGAGCGGCTGGTTCCAGAGGCGATTGTGGACGGAGCTATTATGGATTCTGGGGCCGTCATCAATGCCATCCATCGCGTTTTCGATCAGAACAGGGTAAGGGTGAAAAGCGTGGCTACCTCCCTATCGGGGAGCTCCGTCATTATCAGAAAAATATCCCTTCCGGTAATGAGTGATGAGGAGTTAGCGGAGTCAATCCATTGGGAGGCAGAGCAATACATCCCCTTCGCCATAGAGGATGTAAACCTGGACTACCAGGTGATGGAGAGAGGCAGTGGAGACCAGGCCACCATGGATGTCATCCTGGCAGCTGTAAAAAAGGACAGAATCAACAACTACACCAGTGTCATCACTCATGCGGGAAGGATACCAGTGGTAATGGATATCGACGCCTTCGCCCTCCAAAATGCTTTTGAGATAAACTACCCAGATGAACTAGATAAAGTGCTGGCTCTGATAAATGTGGGAGCCAGCGTGACCAACATCACCATCTTTCAGCAGGGTACATCGGTCCTCTGGAGGGATATATCTTTCGGGGGGAACCAGTATACTGAATCCATTCAGAAAGAGCTAAACCTCAGTTATGAACAAGCAGAGGAGCTTAAGAAGGGGGGTGAGGTGGAGGGAATTCCACAAGAGAGCCTCCTTTCTATTCTCAACTCCGTCTCCGCCAATATAGTCAGAGAGGTGCAGAAAACGGTCGATTTCTTCCAGGCTGTCTCGCTGGACAAGCTCGTCATCTCCGGCGGTTCTGCCAAGATAAAGGGGCTTGACCAATTCCTCTCTGAGAAGTTGAATACCCCCGTAGAAATGTTCAATCCTTTCAGGAACATCAGTTACAGCTCCAGGGAGTTTGACCCCGATTACCTTAATGAGGTAGCCCCCATCTTCGGGGTTGCCGTTGGATTAGCCTTAAGGGAGGTAGTTCCCTAATGATAAGGATTAACCTATTAAGAGAGGAGATAAGCCTCCCACGGAAGCGACCTCCCGTATCGGTCTCCGAGAAGAGGAAGAACCATCTGTTTATTTTCATGCTCGTGCTATCTTTTGTAGTGATAGGCTTTTTATGGTGGCGAGTAGAGAGCCAGATTGCCATTTTAGACCGTAACATACGCATTGCCGAGCAGAGACGGATCAAGCTCGAGGGAATCATAAAAGAGGTAAAAACCTATGAAGAGCAGAAGAGGAGCCTGCAGAGTAAGCTCGACCTCATCGTCGACCTCCAGAGGAACCAGTCAAGCCCGGTGCAGCTTATGCAGCAGGTGAGCGACCTTTTACCCATTGAAATCTGGATTCAGAGCCTCCGGCAGCAGGGAGAGCAGATTAACCTTGAGGGGAACTCGGTAAGCTACAACGCTATTGCCACCTTCATAGAAAACCTTAACCGTTCGAACAGAGTACAACCGGGTAGTGTTAATCTGATCAATGCCGAGGAGAGGGGCCCAGGGGAGATTCAATTCTCCTTATCCTGGATCTTTGTGAGAGATTAACAAAGGGTACAAAGTTAGGAGTTAGCTACTATGGACTTAAGCAAGCTATCAACCACAACCCAACTGCTGGTGATAGTGCTAATAATTGCCGGCTTCTTCCTGGTGTTTTATGTATCTATATATTCTACAAAAGCCGAGGAGATAGAGAAGAAGAAAGTCCAGTTAGGCGCCTTGCAGCAGGAGATAGAACGAGGGGAGGCCACCGCTAAAAGGCTGGGGGAATTTCAGCAGGAGGTTGAGCGTCTGCGCAGCCGATTCCAGATTATGCTACGGATACTCCCCGATGAAAAGCAGACCGAAGACTTATTGCGGAAGCTCCAGAGCCTGGCCAGGGACTCTGACCTCAATATTAAGAGGTTCGACCCCGGGGATTTGGTAAGGAAAGAGTTCTATGCTGAGTATCCCATTTCCATGCGAGTTCACGGCTCCTATCACAATCTGGCTACCTTCTTCGACAAAGTAAGCAAACTGTCCCGCCTGATCAACATCACCGGGCTTGTCATTACCTCTAATCCACAAGGTGGGGAGAATCCTATAATTGCAAACTATACGGCCACAACCTTTGTGTTTATCGGCTCCTAAAGGGAGTCAGAAGGAGATATAAAAAAGATGAGGAAGAAAAGCTATCTCTGGGAAAGGCTGCTTGTGCCTCTCATTTGTATGACCTTCCTCTTCTCCTCTATCTTCATGGCTCAGCAGCTCATAGCCTGGGGAGGAATCCAGGAGCAACAACAGAAGCCAAAAAAGGAAGAGAAGCAGGCTCCCGAAAAAACCGTCAAAGAGATGATACAAAAAGAAGAAGATGTGCTAGCGGGAAAACCGACTGGTTATCGTCCCAAGTCCATGCGTGATCCATTTGAGAATCCTTTCCAGAAAAGAACTCAACAGAAAAGGCTCCAGAAACCCGGCATTGCCGGAATGCTCATAAACGAAGTGGAACTGGTTGGCATCCTCAAGAAAGCAGACGAGTACATTGCCTTTTTCAATGGAACCGATAATCTCGGCTACTTCTTAAGGGTAAACGATGAGCTGGAGGATGGTCGCATTAAAGAGATAACCTTAGAAACGGTGGTCTTTGAACAGAGAATCGAAGACCCCACCGCCATAAGAAAGACCCGCGAAGTCATTAAGAGGCTTCATCCGCTCAGTGGAGAAAGGTGATGAGAAATAAAAAATTATTGATATTAATTTGTGTGCTACTGCTATCCCTTGCTAATTATCCCATCAGAGCAAAACCGACCATGCCAGCTTACTTGGAGACCGAGGAGGAAAAGCTTCTCAATCCTCTTCCAACCAATGACCAGGAAGCACCGCCAGCGGTAGAAGTCGATAAAATCCTCGCCCAGCGAATAGAAGAAGAGGTGTTGATAACCATAAGCACCACCGGAAGGGTAGAATACTCTGTTCTGGAAATGGATAATCCCCCTCGGATAGTGATCGACCTGAGAAATGCCATCAACATACTCCCCCGCCAGACCATCCAGGTCAACTACCCTCAGCTCTCTCGAATTCGCACCTCTCAATACAAGCTCACCCCGGAGAAGGTCACCCGGATAGTTCTGGACCTAAACCTCAAGCAAAGCTATGACCTCTTTACCGATGGCAACTTCCTGAAAGTCTACCTCCGAGCCTTGGAAGAGGGAGCTCCACCAGTCGTAGTACCACAAGCAGTAGCAGAAGAAAAAGCTCCCCCAGAGGAAATAGCCCCACCAGTGAAGGAACCAGTAGCAGAAGAAAAGGCACCCCCCAGGGAGGAAGTCCCCCTTGAGGAGCTGAAAGAGGAGAAGGAGGAAGAGCAGCCGTCAGAAGAAGAGCTATCCCTGCCTCAAGAGCAGGAGGTCCAGGTTCCTCCCAGCTTCTATCAAACAAGAAGGATAACCAGAGAGGAGATCCGTTACACAGGGGAACCGATAAGCTTCGATTTCAATAATGTGAACATCCACGATGTGATCAGACTCTTCGCAGATTTCACCGGGCTGAATTTCGTAATTGACCCCGATGTGAGCGGTCGGATAACCATAGTTCTCCACGATGTTCCCTGGGACCAGGCACTGGACATCATCCTCAAAAACAACGGCCTGGGAAAGATATACGAGCTCAATGTAGTTCGCATCGCCACCAACCAGAAGTTAGCCCAGGAAGCCGCCGCCGAGAGGAGATTGAAGGAGGAGATAGAGCTGGCGGAAGACCCCATCACGGTGACCTGGTCAGCCAGCTATGCCAAAGCTGGCAATCTGGAGGCGATTGTCCGCAAGAACCTCTCCACCAAAGGAGATGTCATCATTGACGAGAGGACTAAC
>JAOUOQ010000106.1 GCA_029880275.1 Candidatus Aminicenantota bacterium
CTTCCCCAATACCGGTGTCCGATTGCGGGGAGACTAATAGCAGGGTTAGTGCTCATTGCTATAGGCGCAGGGCACATCTACGGATTGAGATACTGGTGGCCGCTGGTTATTATCGTGGTGGGATTTGTCATCATGTTTATGGGCTTTAAGAAGCTGCGCGGAGCCTGAAGCACTCAATTAAAAGAGAGAAACTCAGCCTGCGGGTAGCGGGGAAAGGGTATAATCCTACCGCCCGTATTATGCGATAGTATTGACCTATGCCGCTTCTGAGTGCATCACCAAACCGATAGCATTGTAAAGAGCCCATATCTTTTATCTCCCCCTCTCGGCTCTGCTAAGATAGGCTTTAAATGAGGCTCGGATTCCCCTGTCTATTCTTTGCCGCATATATATCGGCTTATCTCACCTTGTCCAATACAGCGAAGGAATGGAGCTGTGTTGCCTAAATTCCTTGACACTATGCGAGTTCTTTGATATAAATTACTCATTAAAAAGCTTATAACAATTTGAAATGTAAGCGTTATAAGGTAGTAAAACTATAGGAAGAAGGTACCCAATGGATTTAAAGGAAGCCGTGCTTCACTACCAGTATGGGGAGAAGATAAAGTCTGAGCTTATCATTGCCAGCAAGATGCTGACCAGCCTGGCAACCTTCAAGACAGAGGAGAAGTCAGGGGGGCAGAGGCTTATGAGCTCCTTTCTGGAAGCCCTCCTGGGTGAGATTCGCATTGCGCAGGGCTCTATGAAGTCCAGGCAACTAACCGAAGCTGAGGCGATGGTCACCGAGTCTATCGGTCGGTTGAAAATTTCGGAGTCAACCGAAGCTCATAGCTGTATATCCCGGGCTATATCTGCGGTTACCACCTCTCTGAATGAGGCAGCCAGAGTGCTGGAAGAGAACGCCCTGTTTTAAAAATAGAAATAGCCATCCCTTTGAGGGCTGTTACATAATTTTCCCCTCTGCCGATGAGAAACAATGAAGTTTATCATTGATAACCGGCTCCTTGACCTTTTCCCTGGGCTGACCATCGGGGCGGTCATCCTTCACGAGCTTGACAATTCGGGCAACTCTGAGGAATTGAACCAGTTCTTTCAGCAGGTTCAAAGTGATTTTAAGCAGACTTTTCCCTTCCCCAGAATCCAGGAACATCCTTATATCAGACCATGGAGAGAGGCTTTCTCCCGCCTGGATATCTCAGCCAGCAAGTTCCATAGCTCTGTTGAGGCCATGGGGAGGAGGATATTGAAGGGGAACTATCTTCCTTCCATCAACAATCTGGTAAACCTTTATAACGCCTTATCGGTCAAGCATCTGATTCCCATTGGGGGGCATGATTTGGGAACCATAAAGGGGAACATCTGCCTCTGCTTTGCCAATGGCGGGGAGAAGTTTTTGCCCCTCGGTTCCCAGCAGTGGGAAACGGTCCCCTTCGGGGAGGTTGTTTATAAGGATGAGCAGGAGGTTCTCACCCGCCGCTGGGTATGGAGGCAGTGTGAGAAGGATAAAGTAACCCATAGCTCCCGCCAGGTCTTCATACCTATTGATGTTCTTGGCGAGATAGGTAAAGAGAAATTGGTGGAGGTGATCGCCGATTTTACCGCTCTTATACCCCGTTATCTTTCTGCCTCCACCAGCCATTACATTCTCAATGGGGATAACCAGGAGGTGACTATACTCTAATTCTCAAAAAGGCAAAGCCTGTTCGCTGAAAAGGGCTTTTGCCATTCCTGTTTTTGCAAACAGGGGGCGAGAAATGGACCTTCTCACTAAAAAACGATTTTTACCCTTGATGGCAATTGGAGCTCTGCTGGGTTCCCTTGTGATTGTTATGGCAAGTAGAGGTATCCCTGAGCAGGAACTGGTTGTCGCCACTAAAACGCTTAAATTAGTCTTTCAGCAGTCCGAGGGGCGCTGGAGCCTCTATCAACGGAAAGGCGAGGGGTGGGAAACGCTGATTTCCTCCGCTGCCTCTGCGCTAACCCTCGGTTCCCAGGAGTTGGTGAGCACTGTCGACCTTAAAGGGAGCTTCCGGGGAATGAGGGAGAAAGTCACCACCAGATGGGGAGAGGGTGAGCTGCTGGAGCTCAGCGCACAGCTCCCTCACCAGGAGCTTCTACTTAAGCTCCAGTTTATTCTTTATCACAGATTTCCCGGGGCAATCCTCCAGCTCTCTCTCACCAATCAAGCCCCCTCCCCCTTGACTTTGAGAGTGGTGGATATGATAGAGGGTTCCCCCCCGACTGAGCTGAACCTCGGTCCTCATCCCAACAGCGCCAAGATGCTGATAAATGGCTATCATTCGTGGGACAGGGCAGTAGTGGAGCCTATCGGAACGGGCAGGAGGCTCACCAGCTACTGGAACACCGCTTGCTATAATCCCGCCTCAAAAGAGGGGGTGGTTCTGGGGTGGATTACCAACCTGAGCTCCACCAATACCTTGAACCTGCAGTCCGATGAGCAAAGGTTGCGGTTTCAGGCCAGAGCCGATTTCGGACAGCGGGACATCTCCCCCGGGGAGGAGTTAGCTGCAGACCAGTTGCTCATCCTTTGCGGCAAATCTCCCATATCCCTGCTTGAGAAGTATGCCCGCCTCTCTTACGAGGCTACCTGGGAGAAAAGCCGCTCTGTCGGTAGTGCTACCAGGGCTGAGGTGCCCACCGGTTGGTGCTCCTGGTACTATTACTACGATAGGGTGAAGGAAGCCGATATAATTGAGAATCTCAACTTCGCCGCCGTGGCCTTCAAGCCCTTTGGCTTTCAATATATCCAGATTGACGATGGCTTCCAGCAGGCAGCCGGCGACTGGAACACCAACCAGAAGTTTCCCCACGGACACCGCTGGCTGACCGACCAGATCCACCACCAGGGACTGAAAGCGGGGCTGTGGGTGGCTCCTTTCGCCATTGCGGAGAAGAGCTCGGTTTTTGAGGAGCATCCTGACTGGCTTATAAAGGATGAGGAGGGAAAAAGCCTCCAGGTATGGGAAAACGAATTCTGGGGAGGGAAGATTTACGCGCTCGACCCCACCCACCCCGAAGCCCGGCAATGGCTCTCTCAACTCTTCCGTCGAGTAGTCAACGAGTGGGGATATGATTATGTGAAGATAGACTTCGTCTTCTTCGCCGCCCGGGGAGGGGTCTATCATCAGGCCCTTTCGCCCATTGAAGCCTGCCGCCTGGGGCTGGAGACCATCAGGAAGGCAGTAGGGGAGGGGAGATTTATTCTGGGATGTGGGGCACCTCTGGGTCCTTCCATAGGGGTTACCGATGGGATGCGCATTGGGCAGGATGTCTCCGCCCGCTGGGAGAGCATCATCCCTTGCATACTGGCTACTGCCAATCGGTTTTTCTTCCACCGTCAGGTCTGGTTCAACGACCCCGATTGTCTGGTGGTCAGACCGCCTCTGAGCCTCCAGCAGGCGCAGGTATGGGCTTCCGTTGTCAGTCTGTCAGGAGGGATAAACCTTTTCAGCGACAGATTAATTCAGCTTACTGAGGAGCGGATTCGCATCTTGCAGCGCACCCTTCCTGTATACAGCGCTAACGCCCGCCCTATTGATATGTGGGATATAGAAGAAGCAACCACCCCCATCCTCTCTACCACCGGGGATGAGGAAGCTCCCCGTACCATCCCGCTCGACCGGGTATGGCTGTTTAAAAAGGGGGACGACATTGCCTGGAAGGAGCCGGAGCTGGATGTTGGGGATTGGACACCCATACCCATCGGCATCAGATGGGAGGACGCCGGCTACCAGGGCTATGACGGTTACGGATGGTATCGCCTTAAGTTCACCATCCCCGAAGATTGGACTCCCGGACCGCTGGTACTCGAGCTGGGGAAGATCGATGATGTGGACGCTACCTATATGAATGGCAAGCTCATCGGCGCTACCGGCAAGTTCCCTCCCGAAGCAGAGCGTCAGTGGTACCGATTTCGCCGATATAACATCCCTCAGGAGGCAGTGAATTGGGCGCCTCCCAGGGAGAATCTGCTGGCTATCAGGGTTTACGATGGAGGCGGCAGCGGGGGTTTCTACCAGGTTAACCGAGGGTTGCCACCGCAGATATGGCTTTTGCCAGTGAGCAAAGAGTTTGATCGGTGGTGGATAGTGGGGGTGTTCAATTTCAGGGAGGAGGAGGATACCATTCAGTTCCCATTCTCCCGGCTTGGATTGTCAGAGAGGGAGACCTATCTCGCATTTGACTACTGGCAGGAGAAGTTTCTGGGAGAGTTCACCGGGGAGATGAAAATAACCCTGGAGCCTACCTCCTGCCGGGTTATTGCATTGCATATCAAGCAGAAGATACCTCAGATAATATCTACCGACCGGCATATAACTCAGGGTGGTGTTGACCTGGAAGAGGTGGTCTGGATGCCCGGAGAAGAGACCCTCCAGGGATTAAGCACTAATCTGGCGGGTACCAGCTACACCCTGACCCTGTACCATTCTCCACAATATAAGCTCGGTGTATGCCAGAGCGCTGTGCCGTGCACCAGCTGGAAGGTTTCTCCTTCTATCTACAGATTCAGATTTAAGATTAATAACCAGCCTGAGCTGCGGTGGAAGGTAAAATTTTTCTCATTTTAGGCATGCTGATAGGCGAAATGCTATAAAGGGAGAGGTTTGATTTAACCCTCCTTGTTATTAAGGTCATAAAGGGAGGCTGCTGATGAATATCAGAACCGTGACGAGATGCATTATTCTTTTAATTCTATCCTATTTTTTGTTGGCTTCAGGATGGGCAGCTCCTTCGTTCAGGGAAGGGGAGCTACCCCTCGCTTACCCTTGGAAGGAGGTTGTGATTGATGCGCTGGAGAGTCAGAGCTGGCACGGGATTGTCTTTGCCAGCCCCGAGCGCACCCTGTTTGCCATCCGTTTTGCTATCTACTACCAGGGGAAGCTGTTAGATGGGCTCAATGTCTATTTTGCGATGAGCCGAGTTGGTCCTCACGCCCCTGATGGCTCTTACTCCCTGCTGGAGATAGACCCCACCCTGGGTCTGGAGGTCACCACACCGCTGGAGGAAGCTAAGGAAACACCTCTCCTCCGCCGTGACCTCATACCCACTCCGCCATCTCCTCGGGTGCGGATAGAATGGTCACGGATAGACGAAACCACCGTGGTAGGGAGGGTCACTGCTCCCTTTGATTGTCAGGTGATGGTGGAGGCTTTCTGCCCATGGAGCTTCCAGGGGAGCTATCGCATAGCGGATGAAGGAGATGCCATCAACGGGAGCTCTCTGGCACCTTCGCGTCGCTATGGGGATTTCGCCCTGGTAGTTGACGAACAAGCCGATGACAGCGGCACCTTCCCCAGCCTCCAGATTCTTTATAGGGAGGTAAAAACAGAGGGGAAGCTCACAGATAGGGGAGGTCAGCCAGTGGCTGCTCTCATGTATCAGATGAAGGACAGGGAGGCTTTGCACTTTGCCGCCCGCATCGGTATGGAATTTCAGAACCTCTCTTCTTCATTAAGGGGATTAAACACCCCTCGGAACATTGCCTCCATTTTAGAAGAGAAGAGAAGGAGGTATGAGGAACACCGGGTCAAAACCGAGGGGCTTTTCGCCCAGACCGCCGAATCCCTGACTAATAATCTGGGGTGGATGATTCTTTATCAGCCCGATACCGGGGGTCGCTACATCCCCGCTGGTCGGCGATGGATCTTCCCCCGGCTGGACAATACTCTGGATGATTGGACCATCTTTGAATGGGACAGCTTTTTCAACGCCCTTGAGTTAGCTCTTGAAGACAAGGAGATGGCTTACTCCATGCTGCGGGAGGTGCTCAACATCATGTATCCCCACGGGAACATACCCAACTGGCGCGGGGGAACCAGGGGAAGCCTCGACCGCTCTCAGCCTCCGGTGGGTGGCTACTGCACCTGGAAAGTTTATCTGCGGTGGGGTAAGGAGAAGGAGCTTCTCCGGATGGCATATCCCCGGCTTAAGAAGTGGCACAGCTGGTGGCTCAGCGATGCGGAGACAGGGAAGCCTCGTCGGGATGGGAATCAGGACGGTCTGCTGGAGTGGGGCGGCGACAAGGGGGAATATCTTCCCTCCTGGGATGACGCCTCGGGTCTGCAGAGGGCAATGTGGGAATCGGGTATGGACGACTCCCCTTTATGGGATGAGGCTACCTATGATGAGGAAAGCTGGACTATGAGGCTCAACGCCCTCGACCTTAACTGCCTCTATGCCTTAGACTCCCGCTGCCTCGCCCTGATGGCGGAGGAGCTTAACCTTCCTCAGGAAGCCACCTATTATCGCCAAGAGTATGAAAGGCTGAAGGAGTTAATCAATACCAAAATGTGGGACGCCAAGACCGGCTTCTACTATGACCAGTACTGGGACGGAACGCTCTCCGGGGCTAAGGCTGCCTCCTCCTTTTATCCGCTGCTGGCTGGTGTGGCTTCGCCTCAGCAGGCGGACCAGGTGGTCACGCATCTGCTCAACGAGAAGGAGTTCTGGGGCGATTATATTCTCCCCACTATATCCCGAGACCACCCATCCTTCAACGACCAGCAATACTGGCGGGGAACCATCTGGCCTCCGACCAACTACCTGGTGTATCAGGGGCTTAAGCATTACCGCTACGACCAGATTGCCGCGCAATACGCCGAGCGGAGCGTGAGA
>JAOUOQ010000012.1 GCA_029880275.1 Candidatus Aminicenantota bacterium
CTGCAGTTCCTCACTTCCTTGTAAGCCATTGTAAAACAAGCGATCATAAGCTCTCTCACCATCTGTAGTGGGCGAAAGCTTTGTTGGCTTCAGCCATACGATGGGTATCCTCTCTCTTCTTAATTGCCTCACCCCGATTTTTAGCAGCATCGAGCAGCTCGGCAGCTAATCTCTCTTGCATGGTATGGTCTTTTCGCTTCCGGGCGTAGGTCAATATCCACCGGATGCTCAGTGAGCTTCTCCGTCTGACTCTTACCTCTACAGGGACTTGATAGGTAGAGCCCCCTACCCTTCTGGCTTTCACCTCCAGCACAGGCTTAACATTCTCGTAGGCCTGCTGGAGTACCTTCATGGGGTCATCCTTTGTCCTCTCTTCAATTATCTTCATCGCCTGGTAAAATATTCCCTGGGCAATACTCTTCTTCCCTTTTATCATCAAGGAGTTGATAAACTTGGAGACCAGCGTGCTGTGGTAAACAGGGTCTGGCTCTACCTCACGGGGAATAATCATCTTTCTTCTGGGCATAATTTTTATTCCCTTTAAGCCAAATAGCCTTTTATTCCTTAGGGGCCTCTGCTTTGGCTCTCTTGGAGCCATATTTAGAGCGTCCCTGCTTTCTATCTTCCACCCCCATGGAATCCAGAGCTCCCCGTATCACATGGTAACGTACCCCGGGCAGGTCTTTAACCCTGCCCCCCCTGATTAACACGATGGAGTGCTCCTGCAGATTATGACCGATGCCGGGGATATAGGTAGTGACCTCTATCCCGTTGGTCAGGCGTACGCGAGCTACCTTCCTCAGCGCCGAATTGGGCTTTTTGGGGGTGGTGGTATACACCCGAACACATACCCCTCTTTTGTGCGGGGAGCCTTGCAAAGCAGGACTTTTGGTCTTTACCTTGATCTTCGCTCTCCCCTTTCTTACCAGTTGGCTAACCGTAGGCACCTTTGTCCATCCTTTTTATAAAGGAAAAAGGAGAAAATGCTAACCCTTCAGTGAAGGATTATTTTCCCCCTCTTCCTTCACTCTTCAAAATTCATAAAATATATCAGCAACCAAAAACCAATGTCAAGCAAAATATTAAATCTCTAAGGAATCTCTTCGGCTAAGGGGACCTCCTTCTTTTCCACTTTCTTCTCTGCCTCTTCTTCTACCAGCTTTATATCCCGATAAGGAGCAAACCCGGTCCCCGCTGGGATCAGCCGACCTATGATCACATTCTCCTTTAATCCTTGCAGTCTATCTACTTTTCCGCTAATGCTGGCTTCGGTGAGCACGCGGGTGGTCTCCTGGAAAGAAGCAGCGGATATGAAGCTGTCGGTGCTCAAGGATGCTTTGGTGATTCCCAGCAGCAGAGGTCTTCCGGTAGCTGGATTTCCACCGCTCTGCATCACTTTCTCGTTCTCCTCCTGGAATTTGAACTTATCTACCTGCTCACCCACCAGGAACTCGGTATCGCCTACCTTCTCCACCTCAACCCATCTCATCATCTGACGGACGATGATCTCTATATGCTTATCGTTGATATTGACCCCCTGCAGCCGATATACCTCCTGAATCTCGTTAACCAGATAGTTCTGCAAAGCGCTCTCGCCCAGGACGTTAAGGATGTCGTGGGGATTTATGGGTCCATCAATAAGAGGTTCCCCTGCTTTAACCCTGTCGTTCTCTCGCACATTGATGTGCACTCCCTTGGGGAGCGAGTACTCCTTCCTATCGCCGTTCTCGTTGATCACAAATATCTTACGCTGCCCCTTCTTTATCCCCCCATACTTAACTGCCCCATCAATCTCGGTGATGACTGCTGGCTCTTTGGGTCTCCTCGCCTCAAAGAGCTCCACCACCCGGGGTAGACCACCGGTTATATCCTTGGTCTTGGTGGTCTCCCGGGGTATCTTGGCCAGCACATCGCCGGGATAGACCACATCTTCTCCTCTTACCATCAGGTGCGCTCTTGAGGGGAGAAGATAGCTCCTTTCCTCACCTGTTTGATTGTCTTTTATGAGGATGCGTGGTTGTTTTTTCTCGTCAGGCGACTCGGCAATCACCTGGGCAGCCAAGCCGGTTATCTCGTCGACCTCCTCCCGCATGGTCTCTCCATCTATTACATCTTTGAAGGAGACCATACCTCCAAACTCAGTGAGTATGGAGAAGGTGTAAGGGTCCCATTCCACCAGGGTGACACCCGGATTCACATCTTGGTCTTCTTCCACTTTGAGCTTTGCTCCATAGACAATGCTGTAACGCTCTCTATCCCTCCCCTGCTTGTCCTTGATAATAATAGAACCGTTTCGGTTCATAGCCACCAGGTAGCCCTCTTTGTTCCTGACGGTAAGTAGATTGGAAAACTTGATCGACCCTTCACTCTTTGCCTCCAGCCGCGATTGCTCTGCCACCCGACTTGCAGCTCCTCCGATGTGGAAGGTTCTCATAGTAAGCTGAGTGCCCGGCTCGCCGATGGATTGAGCCGCGATAATCCCTACTGCTTCTCCTAACTCCACCAGCCTCCCGCTCGACAGGTCTCTCCCATAGCATTTGGCACATACCCCTCTTTTAGCCTCGCAGGTCAGCAAAGAGCGGACCTTCACTTTTTCAATACCGGCGTTCAATATTTTCTGGACATACTCTTCAGTGATCTCCCTGTCTTTCTCCAGAATGAGACTTCCGGTAAAGGGGTCTTTGATATCCTCCAGGGTTACCCTTCCCATGATGCGGTCTCTCAAAGGCTCGATTATCTCGCCACCTACCACAATGGCACTCACAGTAATTCCAGAAACGGTATGACAGTCATTTTCGGAGACAACCACATCCTGGGCTACATCCACCAGTCGGCGTGTGAGGTACCCGGAATCGGCGGTCTTCAGCGCGGTATCAGCCAGCCCTTTCCTCGCTCCATGGGTGGAGATAAAATATTGCAGCACGGTCAGCCCTTCTCGGAAATTGGAGGTGATGGGGGTCTCGATTATCTCTCCGGAGGGCTTAGCCATTAACCCTCTCATCCCTGCCAGCTGGCGGATCTGAAGGGCGGTACCCCGGGCTCCGGAATCAGCCATAATGTAAATGGGATTGAATTCACCGGAGTCCTGGTCTATTTTCTCCATCTCACTGAACATCGCATCGGAAACCCTCTCGGTAACATCCGACCATATGGCAATAATCTTGTTATAGCGCTCCCGGTTGGTAATAGCCCCCTGTCGGTACTGCTTTTCCACTGCGATGACCTCTTCTCGGGCTCTCCTCACCAGAGCTTCCTTCTCCTTGGGGATAATCATATCGTCCATTCCGATGGAGATACCAGCTTTGGTTGCGTAAAGGAAGCCGAGGTCCTTTATTCTATCCAGCATATTCACTGTCTTCTCTTTCCCAAATTTCAAGTAGCAAAAGCTCACCAGCTGCATAAGACCTTGCTTCTTCAGCAGTCCATTAACGAAGGGTATCCCCTCGGGCAAGGCATCGTTGAAGATAACCCTTCCTACCGAGGTTTTTATAACCTGATTCTCCAGGCGCTGGATCTCGGTGTTGAGGACATCCTGTGGGTCGTAGGCGGTGGTGAGGTCAATGATGTCACCGGAATACATAAGCATGATGGGAGTGTTGGTCTCTGCCTCTCCAGCCTCCAGAGCAAGCAGTACTTCCTCCACCGAGCTGAATATCCTCCCCTGCCCTTTGGTGCCGGGTTTGTCTTTAGTGAGATAATAGACTCCTAAGACAATGTCCTGGCTGGCTATGGTGATCGGCTGACCATTGGCGGGGGAGAGGAGGTTGACAGCGGAGAGCATCAGCTCCGAAGCTTCAATCTGGGAGATGGGGGAGAGGGGGATGTGAACTGCCATCTGGTCGCCATCGAAATCGGCATTGAAGGCGATGCATACGAGCGGGTGAATTTTGATAGCCTTCCCCTCTACCAGAACCGGCTGGAATGCCTGAATTCCCAGGCGGTGCAGGGTGGGAGCTCGGTTAAGTAGAACCGGATGCTCTCGGATGACCTCTTCCAGACAGTCCCAGACCTCCGTCTTTTCTTGCTCTACCATTTCCTTGGCAGCTTTCACCGTAGAAACCAGACCCTCTTTCTCCAGCTTGTTATATACGAAGGGTTTGAACAGCTCCAGAGCCATTTTCTTAGGGAGTCCGCATTGATTGAGCTTCAGTTCGGGACCTATCACAATGACCGAGCGACCGGAATAATCGACCCTCTTGCCCAGCAAGTTCTGGCGGAACCTCCCCTGCTTCCCCTTAAGGGCGTCGCTCAGGGACTTGAGCGGTCGGTTGTTGGCACCCCGCAAGATCCGACCCCGTCTCCCATTGTCAAACAGGGCATCGACCGCCTCTTGAAGCATCCGCTTCTCATTGCGAATGATAACCTCGGGGGCTTTTAGCTCAATCAGCTTCTTCAATCTATTATTTCGGTTTATCACTCGACGGTAGAGGTCGTTGAGGTCTGAGGTGGCAAACCTTCCCCCATCCAGAGGAACCAGTGGTCTGAGTTCCGGGGGGATAACAGGTATCACTTCCAGAACCATCCATTTGGGCTGATTTACCGACTGGCGGAAAGCCTCCACCACCTTCAATCTCTTGGCATACTTCATCCTCTTTTGAGCCGAGTTGGAGGTCTTCATCTTTTGACGAAGCGTTTTAGCAAGCTCGTTTATATCGATCCGCTCCAGCAGCTCCCTTATGGCTTCGGCTCCCATCTTGGCTACAAAGCTGTCTCCATACTTCTCCTTATACTCCCGGCATTTGGCTTCTGAAAGGATATCCTTCTCCTTCAGTGGGGTGTCTCCGGGGTCAATAACTACATAGGCTTCGAAATAGAGTATTCTCTCTAATTGACGAATAGGGATGTCTAATAGCTGCCCGATGCGACTGGGCACTCCTTTGAAGAACCAGACATGGGATACCGGTGCTGCCAGTTCTATATGACCCATTCGCTCCCGCCTGACCTTGGACTGGGTTACCTCCACACCACATTTATCGCAGATCACACCCCGGTGTTTCATCCGCTTGTATTTGCCACACAGACACTCCCAATCGTTGACTGGACCGAAAATTTTGGCACAAAACAAGCCTTCCCTCTCGGGCTTGAATGTGCGATAGTTTATAGTCTCCGGCTTGGTCACCTCTCCGTGAGACCACGAACGAATCTGCTCGGGAGAGGCTAAGCTGATCCGGATACTATTAAAATCTCTAATTATGTTAGTCTTGGAAGATGTCTCAAAAGGTCCGTTCAAGGTTCCCCTCCTATATATGTAAATAGCTCACCTTGGAAAAAAGAGGCTCCCTTTGCTGATTTGTTTCTTCTCCTTTTATGAGACTTTCTGTTTATATTGATAAACATAAGGTAATTCTATTTTTTCTCCTTTAAAAGCTCAACATTCAGGCAGAGGCTTTGCAGCTCTCGCACAAGGACATTAAAGGATTCCGGTATCCCCGGCTCCATGGCGCTTTCCCCTTTGACTATGGCCTCGTAAATCTTCGACCTTCCGTACACATCGTCCGACTTGACGGTTAACAGCTCCTGAAGGGTATGGGCGGCACCATAGGCCTCCAGAGCCCACACCTCCATCTCTCCGAGCCGCTGTCCTCCGAACTGAGCCTTTCCCCCCAGGGGTTGCTGGGTTATCAGGGAATAGGGGCCAATTGAGCGGGCGTGAATCTTATCATCGACCATATGAGACAGCTTCATCATATAGATGTAACCGACGGTCACCAACTGCTCAAATGGCTCTCCGGTTAACCCATCGTAAAGCCTCAGCTTCCCTGTATGGGGAAGCCCAGCCTTTTTAAGAAACTCTTTGATATCTTCCTCGGTAGCCCCATCGAACACCGGGGAAGCAAAGCGGAGTCCCAGAACCCTGGCAGCCCATCCCAGGTGGGTCTCCAGTATCTGTCCCACATTCATCCTCGAAGGAACACCCAGAGGGTTAAGAACTATGTCCACTGGTGTGCCATCGGGTAGGTAAGGCATATCTTCTTCAGGGAGAATTCGCGAGATGACTCCCTTGTTTCCGTGCCGACCCGCAATCTTATCCCCCACCTGCAGCTTCCTCTTCATAGCCACATAGACCTTTACCAGTTTGATGACCCCGGGTGCTAACTCATCCCCTCGATGCAACTGCTCCACCCTCTCATCGAAGGATTCCTTCAAAGCCTCTATCTGACGCTCAGTACGCTGGTTGAGCCGTTCGATCTTTGACTGGAGCTCCTTCCTCACTTTGATATGGCGGATTGCTTCAGTTGGGAGTTCTGCCAGCTTCTCTGAGGTGAGCTTGGTCCCTTTTGTGAGAATGGGCTTCTCTGTGCTGGGGTCAACCAGAGAAGCGGTGAGCGTTGCATTGGTTACCATCTGAATGATGGATTGATCCCTGGCGGAATTGACAATTCGTATCTCATCATTGAGGGTTTTATCCATTCTGGAGACCATCATCTGCTCGATCTCCCTTGATCTCTGGTCTTTCTCCACTCCTTTTCGGGAGAAAATCTTCACATCGACCACGATTCCCTCAATCCCCGGGGGGGTGATCAGCGAGGCATCTCGCCATTCGCCAGCCTTCTCACCGAAGATAGCCCTCAGGAGCTTTTCCTCGGGGGTAAGCTGGGTCTCCCCCTTAGGGGTGACTTTACCCACCAGAATATCCCCCGGCTTTAAATAGGAGCCGATCTTGATTATCCCGCAGTCGTCCAGTTTCTCAAGAAATTGCTCGCTCACATTGGGGATGTCTCTGGTTATCTCCTCGGGACCGAGCTTGGTATCCCGGGCTTCTATCTCGAACTCCTCGATATGTATGGAGGTATACAGGTCTTCCTTTACCAGGCGTTCACTCACCAGGATGGCGTCTTCAAAGTTGTAGCCCCGCCACGGCATGAAGGCTACCAGGATGTTCCGGCCCAGCGCTAACTCCCCGTGGTCGGTGGAGGGCCCATCTGCAATGACCTGCCCTTTGGTCACGTAGTCACCCTCCCTGACGATGGGACGCTGATTGCTGCAAGTGTTCTGGTTTGACCGCCTGAACTTAACCAGATGATAGACATCGGCTCTTACTTCTTCTTCATCCCCCGAAGAATCACCCTCCGGGCTGATTCTGATTATAATTCGCTGGGAGTCGACACTATCAACCACTCCGCTTCTATGGCAAACGACTACTGCACCAGAATCCCTGGCGGTCACCTCTTCTATCCCCGTTCCCACGAAGGGAGCTTCGGGGGTAAGCAAAGGCACCGCCTGCCTCTGCATGTTCGACCCCATCAGGGCTCGGTTAGCGTCGTCATGCTCCAGGAAGGGGATGAGCGAGGCAGCCACACTGACCAGCTGCTTGGGAGAAACATCGATGAAGTCGACCTCCTCAGGGGAAGCCATAATGAAGTCTCCGCCCCGGCGGGCATTGACTCTTTTAGCTATAATTCTGTTTTTTTCATCCAAGGGGGTGTTCGCCTGGGCTATAATGCACTTGCCTTTACCGTCTTCCTTTTCTTTGTCTTCTTCCCAGGCGGAGAGATAAAAGGCATAGGGTTTTGCTGTAGCTTGTCTCTTTCCCTTCTCCTTTGCCCGATTGTTGGCTTTCACCAACTGGCTTTCTTCAACTATGGCACCAGGAGCGAAGTCGGTATATCCAGGGTCGACGATCTTATAATGGTTTAATACTTTGCCATTTTTTACTTTCCGATAAGGGCTCTCAATAAAGCCAAACTCATTAATCCTCGCATAGCAGCTCAGGGAGGAGATCAACCCGATGTTGGGTCCCTCGGGTGTCTCTATGGGGCATATCCTCCCGTAATGAGTGGGGTGAACATCCCGCACCTCGAAGCCCGCCCTCTCCCGGCTCAGCCCACCAGGACCGAGGGCGCTTAGCCTGCGCTTATGAGTGATTTCGGAGAGGGGGTTGGTCTGGTCCATAAACTGGGAGAGCTGACTGCTGCCGAAGAACTCTTTGACAGCTGCTAATACAGGCTTGGCGTTGATCAAATCGTGGGGCATGGCGGTGGCAATCTCCTGATAGCTGCTCATCTTCTCCTTAACCGCCCTTTCCATGCGGATCAAGCCAATGCGGAACTGATTTTCCAGCAGCTCTCCTACCGACCTGACCCGCCGGTTTCCCAGATGGTCGATATCATCCACCGATGCAGCGGGGTGCTTTCTCTTCAGTCTAAGCAGGTATTTTATCACCTTTACGTGGTCTTCCACTTTCAGCAGCCTCTCCTCTAAAGGGATATCCAATCCCAGCTTGGTGTTTAGCTTGAGCCTTCCTACCGGGGAGAAGTCGTAACGATGAGGGTTGTTGAACATAGCCTCAAACAGATTCTGAGCGCTCTCAGTGGTGGGGGGGTCTCCAGGACGAAGTCTCTTGTAAATTTCTATTAAAGCATCGATCTGGGTCTTTATTGCAGAATGGTCTTTTTTGTGCTTTCGCAAGGTATTAGAGATGGTAGTTCCGATGTCTTCCTTCTCAGGGCAGATGACCTCAAAGGTCTCCAACTGGTGCTCAATCAGCTCTTTTACTCGGGGACCGACCTCCTCATTAACCTCAAATAATACCTCTCCCGTTTCCTTATCAACGACATCGGCTAATGAGTAACAACCCTTCAGTTCATCAAGAGGAATGGAAAATTGCTCGATGCCCAATCTCTCCAACTCTTCATAAGCACTCTGGCTCAATCTCTTGCCAGCGGCGACCACCGCCTTTTGTCTATGAGGGTCCATTATCTTCTTTTTTACTTTTAGTCCGATTCCCTCTTTGCACACGGGGAAGTATATCTCTCCATCTTTTATATGAAGTTGTATTGGTCGGTAGAAGACCCGCAATACCTGCTCGTCGCTGCTCAAGCCAATGGCTTTGAGGAATATGCTGGCAAGGAATTTCCGCTTCCTGTCCACTCTTACATAGAAATAGTCTTTGGCATCGTATTCATATTCCACCCAGGAGCCGCGGTAGGGGATTATTTGAGCGTAATGGAAGCTATTGCTATCGTCCTGGTGGAAAAAGGCCCCTGGGGAACGATGCAACTGACTTACTATTACCCGTTCGGTACCATTTATTATAAAAGTCCCGTTTTCGGTCATCAGAGGGATCTCACCGAAGTATACCTCTTGCTCTTTTATGTCGCGAACGGTCCTGGCGCCTGTTTGGGCGTCTTTTTCCCAGCCGACCAGCCGAATGGTTACCTTGAGGGGCACAGCATAGGTCATCCCCCGCTCCTGGCACTCTTGCACATTGTATTTAATCTGCAACCTGACCCTCTTCCCGCAGGAAGGGCAACGGCGGGGCTGCTGTCTGTTTGTGGTACCACAATAGGGGCAGACCAATATCTCTTCTCTATCTGAGACAGTAGGAACAAGGCGCTCTCCGCATTTACGGCAGGTGGTAATAAGCTCCTCCAGACCTCTAAGCTTCCCGCAGGCGCACTCCCAGTTCCCTATGGTGTAACTCACAAACTCCAAGCAGTAGGTTCCCCTGAAATCATAAACGGGAAAGATGCTTTTAAAGACTGCCTGCAGCCCGACATCATCCCTCTTATCCGGGGGAACCTCCATTTGCAGGAATCTGCGATAAGATTCCTTCTGTACCTCGATGAGGTTGGGTAACTCTATGGGGCTGGGAATACGGGAGAAATCGTATCTCCGCTCTCCGTTGTTGTTGGTCATATATTTTTCTCCTCTAAAAGATGAAATGGAATTATCCTTCCTTTCATCCTCCCCTAAAGCTCCTTCAGGGCATATATATTACCTTAATATCCCGCCTATTTGAGCTCTACCTGAGCTCCTACTTCCTGAAATTTAGCTTTTATCTCCTCGGCTTCCTTCTTGGGTATCCCCTCTTTTACCGGTTTGGGAGCATTATCCACCAGGTCTTTGGCTTCTTTTAAGCCAAGATTGGTCACCTCTCGCACTACCTTTATCACCTTTATTTTCTTGTCCCCAACAATGGCCAATACTACATCAAAGCTATCTTTCTCTTCGGGAGCTTCCCCAGGGGCCGCGGCAGCAGCAGGGGCGCCGGCGGCAACCGAGGCTACCATCGGAGCTGCCTTTATCTCAAACTTGGCTTCCAGCTCCTTGACCAGCTTGGCTAATTCCATCACTGACATCTGCTCAATATACTTTATCACTTCTTCTGGAGTCAGCTTCGCTGACTTTTGTGTGGTGGCTTTAGTGGTTTTAGCAGCTTTAGTAGCTTTAGCTTCTGCCATGGCTTTTTTAGTTAACCTCCATTGAAAATCTTATGGTTCTTGTTGTTGACCCTTTTGCAATCTAATCTGATCAATGGTCCAGATAAAGTTGCTGATAGGGGTCTGAAGATAACTGAGCATACCGCTCAGGGGGTATTTCAACACAGAAACCAGCTTGCCTATCAATTCAAGCTTCGGGGGAAGATAGGCCAGCTCTTTTACCTCCTCTGCTGTCAGAAGTTCACCGTCTACTATAGCCTTCTTTATCCTGACTCCTGCCTGGTCAGCAGCAAAACCTATCAGCACCTTTGCCAGCACCGCCGAGTCCTGCTTGGTATAAGCGACGGCGGTGGGTCCGATGAACTCGTCTTTGAGCCCCTCGAGTGGGGTGTCCTCAATAGCCCTCAGGGCTAAAGTGTTCTTTACCACCTGGTAATGGGAAGCAACTCCCTTCACCTTTCTTCGAAGGCTGATGGCATCGACCACTTTTAATCCCCGGAAATCAACTAAAAATACATTGTTTAGCTCTTTGAAAGAGTGGTGTAATTGCCTGACAGCCTCCTCTTTTTCCTTTCTATTCACTTTAAGCTCCCTTCAGGCCTTTTTCCAAGGCCAGGAGGTCTAATTTCACTCCTGGGCCCATGGTAGTAGAAATGGTAATTCCTTTCAGATATTTTCCTTTACTTGCGGGAGGTTTGGCTTTAATCACTGCCTGGATAAGAGTTTGGGCATTTTCTTTAAGCTGGTCATCCTCGAAGGAGGCTTTCCCAATGGTGGCGTGAACAATTCCTCCTTTATCAACCCTGAATTCCACTTTTCCTGCCTTTATCTCCGCAATAGCCTTGCTCACATCGAAGGTCACCGTGCCGGTCTTGGGGCTGGGCATGAGACCCCGAGGTCCGAGCAGCTTCCCCAATCGTCCCAGGCTCCTC
Organism: Candidatus Aminicenantota bacterium; assembly: GCA_029880275.1. Classification (GTDB taxonomy): domain Bacteria; phylum Acidobacteriota; class B3-B38; order Guanabaribacteriales; family B3-B38; genus Guanabaribacterium. Next base: position 11,096 of record JAOUOQ010000012.1, read on the forward strand.
ATCATATCGGGAGTGGCTACTACCATATCGAATTCAAGCCATCCCTCGCTTATTTTTTTCACCAACTCCTCCCCTCCAACCACATCCGCTCCCGCTTCTTCAGCCTCCTTGACTTTCTCCCCGCTGGCTATAACTACTATCTTTTTGGTTTTCCCTGTTCCGTGAGGAAGCACTACACTACCTCTCACCATCTGGTCAGCGTATTTGGGGTTAACTCCCAATCTCAGAGCCATATCAATCGACTCGTCAAATTTGGCAAACCGTATCTTCTTGACCAGAGGGATAGCTTCCTCCAATTGGAAGGGGCGGTCTTCCACTTCCTCCTTCACTTTCTTTCGATTCTTGGTCAGTTTTGCCATCTTCTATTTTCCCTCGAGTTACGGTATAATTTCTATCCCCATGCTTCTGGCGGTCCCTTCTATGATCTTAATGGCTCTCTCGAGATTATCGGCATTGAGGTCGGGCATCTTTGTTTTGGCGATTTCTTCTATCTGTTGTCGGGTCACTTCGGCTACTTTTTCCTTTTTGGCCTGCTGCGAGCCCTTGGCAATGCCGGCGGCCTTTTTCAGCAGAACCGCTGCCGGGGGAGTTTTGGTAACAAAGCTATAAGTCCTGTCCTCATAGACGGTTATTACCACCGGGATGATGGTTCCCTCATCAGATTTGGTTCTCCCATTGAAAGCCTTGCAAAAATCCATGATGTTCAATCCGTGTTGACCCAGGGCAGGACCAACAGGCGGCGCAGGGGTTGCTTTCCCTGCGGGAACCTGCAGCTTGATGTATGCTGCTATCTTTTTAGCCATTTGTCAGTCCTTCTGTTATAGCTTCTCCACCTGGAGAAAAACGAGCTCTACCGGGGTCGACCTGCCAAAGATATTCACCATAATCTTCAAGGTGTTCCGCTCCTGATTCACCTCTTCCACTTTGCCGGTGAAGTTGGTAAAGGGTCCGTCGATAATCCTGACCGTCTCCCCCTTTTTGAAATCGAACTTCGGTCTCGGCTTCTCCGAAGCGGTGACTATCTGCTCCTTTATTTTTCCTAACTCCTTCTTGGTCAGGGGGGTGGGGGTTTTCCTCGAACCAACAAAACCGGTGACCTTGGGAGTCCCCCTGATCACATGCCATACACTATCCGACATCTCGGCTTCTACCAGGATATAGCCGGGGAAGAACTTCTTGCTGGTGATCACTTTCTTTCCACCCTTCATCTCCACAATATTCTCGGTAGGGATGAGTACCTCTCCCACCTTATCCTTCAAGCCGAGCGCTTCGACCCTCATCTCAATCCCTTCTTTCACCCGCTTCTCAAAACCCGAGTAGGTATGCACCACATACCACTGCTTCGCCATCGCCTTTTACCTGCCAAAATATCTTAAAACCGAGGTCACAATTTGTTGTAAGCCTATATCTACTATGTATAAAAAAATGGCAAAGATAAAAACCGCAATCAGAACTACAATGGTGGTACCATACACCTCTTTGCGGTTTGGCCAGGTGACTCTTTTCGTCTCTGCCTTGACCTCGGACATAAAACTCTTAATCCGCTTCAGCACGAAGGCACCTCTTTTAGCTTCCCAAAGTATAATATCTCCCCTAAAGAGAGGGGGTTCTTTTTCCCCCTCAGTATCCTTTTCTTGCTTTTTCTCATCATATACAAATAAAAAGTGGCAGGCCAGGAGGGACTCGAACCCCCATCCCCCGGATTTGGAGTCCGGTGCTCTACCAATTAGAGCTACTGGCCTTTGCCCACTATCTATATCACTCTTTAACCGCTTAATAGTCGGACTCTTAAAGCCTTCTTTTATCCGACCTTTCTATCAAAGAACGGATATATTAAAAACCTTCGCCAGAAAAAACCTCTCCACTATCACTTTGTCTCTCTATGAGTAGTATGCGTGCGGCAAAAGGAGCAATACTTTCTGAGCTCTAACTTCTCCTTGGTCACTTTTTTATTCTTGGTAGTGGTATAGTTCCTTCTTTTGCACTCCACACATGCTAGGGTAATTACTTCTCGCATCCTCTATTCCTCTGCCTTTCTAATCCTCCGAATGACAGTCCCTTCGGGAAGTAGAAAGGCTTCCTCTGGTTCAGGAGATAAACAGCTCACTTAATGGTCTCGCTGATGGTCCCTGCTCCTACGGTCTTGCCACCTTCACGGATGGCGAACCTCAAACCCTTCTCCATAGCGATGGGAGTGATTAATTCCACCTGCAGGTTAACCCTATCACCAGGCATTACCATCTCAACTCCTTCGGGAAGCGTTACTACACCAGTTACATCGGTTGTTCGGAAGTAGAACTGAGGTCGGTATCCGCTGAAGAAGGGAGTATGCCTTCCTCCTTCCTCCTTGGTAAGGATATAGACTTCCGACTTGAAGCTGGTATGAGGGGTTATGCTCCCTGGCTTGGCTACCACCATACCTCTCTCTACCTCTTTGCGCTCGGTCCCTCGGAGCAACAATCCCACATTATCTCCGGCTTCACCCTGGTCGAGGATCTTGCGGAACATCTCCACTCCGGTTACCACCCTCTTCATGGTCTCCCGGATGCCCACTATCTCCGCCTCATCTCCTACATTCACCACTCCTCGCTCAATTCTGCCGGTAACCACTGTTCCTCGCCCACTGATGCTGAAGATGTCTTCTATCGGCATGAGGAAAGGCTTCTCCTTCTCCCGCTGAGGTAGGGGCAAATAGCTGTCAAGGGCTTCCAACAACTGCATTACCGATCCGCACTGGGGACATTCCTTCTTACCACATCCACACTGACCCGCCAATAGAGCCGAGCCCCTTATCACAGGTATCTCATCTCCAGGGAACTCATACTTGTCTAATAGCTCCCTCACCTCTAATTCCACCAGGTCCAGTAATTCCTTGTCATCTACCAAGTCGACCTTGTTCATGTAGACCACAATCCTGGGCACGCCCACCTGCCTGGCTAAAAGAATGTGTTCGCGGGTCTGCGGCATTGGACCATCTGCTGCACTTACTACCAAAATTGCCCCATCCATCTGGGCTGCCCCGGTGATCATATTCTTTATATAGTCCGCGTGTCCGGGACAATCGATATGAGCATAATGACGCTTATCAGTCTCATACTCAACATGAGCGATAGCTATGGTTATCCCCCGCTCCTTTTCCTCTGGGGCATTATCAATCGACTCGAAGGAGCGATACTCTATTTTGGGATTCATGTTGTGTAAACACTTGGTGATAGCTGATGTCAGCACCGTCTTCCCATGGTCCACATGCCCGATGGTCCCCACATTCAGGTGCGGTTTGGTCCGCACAAATTTTTCTTTTGCCATCGAACCCTCCTTAGATGAAAAAAATAGTGGAGCCCACGACCGGGATTGAACCGGTGACCCCTTCCTTACCAAGGAAGTGCTCTACCACTGAGCCACGTGGGCAGCAACCTGTACCCTGCTTATATTCAAAGCTGGAGCGGGAAACGGGATTCGAACCCGCGACCCTCAGCTTGGAAGGCTGATGCTCTAGCCAACTGAGCTACTCCCGCTCATTAAATGGTGGGGAGGGCAGGATTCGAACCTGCGAAGGCTGCGCCGTCAGATTTACAGTCTGATCCCTTTGACCGCTCGGGAACCTCCCCATCAACATAATCGGAAAATACCACTCCTTCTTTGGAGCTGGCGAGAGGATTTGAACCCCCGACCCGCTGATTACAAATCAGCTGCTCTACCAACTGAGCTACGCCAGCTTGCACAAACTTTTTTTATAACACACATAATTTGATAATGCAACTACTAAAATACGCTATTAATGCATATTAATACTCAAATACTATAATTATGATAAAATGATGCATTAATAATATTATAAATTAATCTTATTTGCAATATTTCTTTCAATATCTTTATATTTTGATTTAACAAACCTTCCAACTGCTAAGAATTCGTAGCTTGCCGCCACTTCTTACATTATCTTCTCCGTATGGGGAAGCTTTCTGCCCTTGGGGCTTAATCTTGCTTAGCGACCAGGGCAACCGTGTAAGCAGCTATTGCCTCGCCTCTTCCCAGAGAACCGAGACCCTCGTTTGTGGTAGCTTTAATGCTTATCCTCCCGGGTTCAATTTTCATAACCCTGGAGAGCTTAGCTTTCATCTGTTCAATGTGAGGTGCTAACCTCGGGTGCTCAGCGATAATAACTGAGTCTATATTTACTACGGAATATTCCCCCTCAACTATAATCTCCATTACTCTTTTTAACAGAATGAGACTGGAGATGCCCTTATACTGGGGGGAGGATTCGGGAAAGTGATGACCGATATCCCCTTTTCCCACGGCGCCCAAAAGAGCGTCGCACAGTGAATGGGTCAGCACATCGGCATCCGAATGCCCTTCCAATCCCCTGGGAAAGGGGATAGTTACCCCGCCTAACACCAGGGGACGTCCTTCCGCCAGTGGATGAAGGTCGTAGCCTATTCCCACCCGATACATAGCTAACCTCTCGCCCTGAGAATGAGCTCGGCAAATCTCACGTCCGCAGGAGTGGTTATTTTGATATTAAGGGGGGAGCCGGGGACTACTGCTACCTGAATCCCTATCCTCTCCACCAGGGAGGAGTCGTCAGTGCCATAGTAGCCATCGGCATAAGCCCGTTGAAGAGCTTTTCTCAGAATGGGGTAAGCGAAAGCCTGGGGGGTCTGCACCTGTCGGAGGGTTGACCTGTTGAGGGTAGCTACAACAACATCCTTGGAGGAAACCTCCTTGATGGTATCGACCGCCTGAATAGCGGCAATGGCTGCCCCGGTGAGCCGTGCTCTCTCCACCACCCGCTGGATGAGGTCGGCTTCTACCAGAGGTCTTACCGCATCGTGAATGACGACTAACTCCGTCTGCCTCCCATTAACAGAGAGAAACGCCTGATGAACTGAATCTTGCCTCCGCTCACCTCCGGCGACGAAACGGATGGGCTTATGAAATCCATAGGCAGCTATTCTACCGGAAAACTCCCTCACCTTATCGGGGGGAAATACCACCACCATCTCGTCAATCTCCGAGGATTGCTGGAATTTCTCCAGAGTATGGATAATAACGGGTTTTCCCCCTAACTCCATAAATTGCTTATAAGAAGAGGAGCCTATTCGGCTCCCTGAACCGGCAGCGGGTATGATTGCCGTTACTAAACCCACCTCTCCCCCTAAATGCTGATTTGCAATTATATTAACAAACTATCACCAGATTGTCAACAAAAGACGGTGAAGCGGTCTGCAGGGTAAAATTGAAAATAATAAAGGCAGCAGAGAGGAATCCTCCCCTCTGCTGCCAGAATTGGAGGCACCTGTAATCTAATGTCTGAATGGCATCATTGGGCTGTGGGAGTTTCTCGAGGGCTGGTGCACTATCTTTCTCTCTCTCATCATTCGATAGAGCTCCCGGTCGAAATTCCGGTAGAAAAGGAGCATTTTGGCCTGCTGCTTCACCGAGAGTACCTTTTTCAACTCATTCCACTCGTCCTGGTTTATCTTCTCCATTTTGAGGCGGAGTTCCTCTGCTTTTGTGAGCAGTTGACCCAGCTTCTTCTCATCGGGAGTCTCCTTATCGAGCTCTGCTTTTATCTCCTTAAGTTGTCCCACTCTCTCCTCGTTGAGAGCTAAGCGCTGGTCATCGTAGCGGTTCAAAATGGGAAAGAGCTTAGCACTGGTTTCCTCGTCGAGATTTAAATATTCGGTGAGCTTCCACATTCTCATCAACCGCAGCCTGTCGTGAACCCGTTTGGCGTCTTGATGGCGAAGGGGCTGCTGGTTGTTCATCGCCATAGCCCAGTAGCTGAAGGAGAGAGCCAACAGGCTCACTACTATTAAACTCAAGGTTCTGGAGGGTTTCATCATCCTATTCCTCCTTTAATCAATAATTTACAAACTCGTCAATTGGTCTCCAAAAGGGTCAGGCGCCTCCCCCCTGTTTCTGGGGCGAAGGGTTGGAAGACTCTTTCACAGATAATTGCTGAACAATCTGCTCAATCTCCTCGGGCGATAAGTCAGAAAGGTCATCATAAAAATAGCCGCTGTTCAGGTAACCGCTGGTAAGGATGGGAACTTCCGAAAGGATAAGGTCGGATTCAACTTCCACCTTCAGTTCATCTGTGAAGCTGGTTATCTCCTCGGGGGAGAGACTATCCAGCAGAGCTATAAACTCCATATCGACCTCCCTCTCCGGGGAGATAAGCTCCCAGGCTTGTTCGACCTCCTCCGGGGTGAATTCAGACAGATTGACTTTATCCCCCTGGAAGAAGAGCCACAGGAGAATCCCCGCAGTTACCAGTCCGGCAACGACCACCAGGGAGGTGTATGCCAGCAAGGGTCGGCGAACTAAAGAGGGGATTCTCCATCCCCACCTGCTCCAGCGGGAAGGGGAAGGCTCTATCCCCTCAGCTCTGATTCTCTGGCGAACAAGCACCAGGAAATCACTTCCCAGAGGCTCAGTTTCCTGAGGAAGAGGCAAGCCTTTGACCTCGTAGTAGAGCTCCCGGAGAGCATCGTACTCTCCCTGACAGGTAAGGCAGCTCAGCAGGTGCCCTTTAAGGCGCTGCTGGAGTGCGGGGGAGATTTCCCCTTCTATCATCTCCAGCATATATTTTCTCGCCTTTGCACAACGCATACCAAAACCCCTATTCTATTGGCCGAAATTTAGCTTCTTCCATTTTTTTCTTAAATTATTAATAGCGTAAAAATAATTGACCTTAGCCAATCCGGTACTTCCTCCCATTATCCTGGCTATCTCCTTGTAGGGGAGCTCTTCATATATCCTTAGGATCAGGGCCAATCTCTGTCTTTCGGGCAGCTGGGAGATTGCTTCTCTTAGCATCTGGCCTCTCTCTCTGGCGATCATCTCTTCCAATTTACCCTCTATTTCCCTTTCGGCTTCCGGTAGCGGAGGGAGTCGCTCTTGTCTTACCTTTTCTCTAAGGTAGTTCTTACTCAGGTTAATGGCAATCCGATAAAGCCATGTCTTGAAGCTCGACCTTCCCCGGAAGCTATGGAGATTCCGGTAAACCTTGATAAAAGTGCTCTGGGCAATATCGGCTGCTTCGTCGCTGTCACCAATTATCCTCAATACTAAATAATAAATCCGAGACTTATACTTAATAACCAGTTCATTAAAGGCGCTCTGGGCCCCTCGTTTGAATTGTTCCACTAACTGGAGGTCATCGTTCACTACATTCTCTTTTTCCATCTTTATAGACACCATTTATGGAGCAAAGGTTAAAAGCTACCTACGAATATTTTAGCTTAACGGTAAGGTAAACTGAATCCTCTTTGCAAAAGCCATCATCCCCGGAAACTTTTCTGTGTCTTAAAAAAGGGGGGAATCCCCTACCCTTCTCTTATAACAGGTGGATTAAAACAAATATGTGTGGTTAATTACTCAAGGGGCATCTTTATCTGCTTTAACATCTTCTTTCATCCGAGCACATTATATTCGCACTTGAGGGCGAGCGTCATCCGGCTAATTTCCGAAATTCTTTATTTTCCCCCATTAGATGAAGCAGCCCTCTCCTCCATAGCAATTGCCTTTTTCTTTTTTAGCAACTTTAGATAGACAAGCACTGCCTCAAGCAGCAGCCATCCCGCCAGTATCAAGATTATTAACCCTACGACCAGAGGAGGCAATTCCTTCGCCCGCCAGAAATCACCCAGTTTTATGACCATCGCCGTAATGGTGACTACCAGCATAAAGAACATAGGAAGGAGGGTATAATAGGTTGGTCGCTTACTTTTATAGAGAAAGATGCTCACCGCCAGCAGCGCCAATCCCCCCAGGAGCTGGTTGGTGGTGCCGAAGAGCTGCCACAGCACCAGACCTGCAGGTTCCCCTCCAATCTTCATCAGCGCGAAGTAGCCGATAGCAGCCACCGCCACCAAAGCCGAGAAATACCTGTTTTGCAGAGGCTTCAAACGAAATATCCGTCCTAACTCCTCGATGTTATACCTCAGCAGGCGGGTGGCAGAATCGAGGGTGGTCATACCAAAGGAGACGATAATCACCGAGATAAGCACTACCGCATAGTGCTCTGAAAACCCAATCTTGGGGAAGAATCTTCCCGCTCCGGTGACAAACGCCCTGAGCATGGAGCTCAAACTTCCGGCGGCTTCCCAGCTGCTGTAATGTTGATGCCAGAGGCTAAGGTTCGCCACTCCCGCCGTACAGGCGATGATGACCAGAACCGCTAAAAATCCCTCGGTCAGCATCCCACCATAGGCAATGAATCTGGCATCCCGTTCGTTGTTGAGCTGCTTGGCGGTTGTTCCTGAAGATACCAGGCTGTGGAAGCCGGAAATGGCCCCGCAAGCGATTATGATGAAAAGGAAGGGGAAGAGCCCCGGCAGGTCTGTCACTCTCTGATTAACAGGGGGAGCAACCATGGGAGGGTGATAGATAAACAATCCAATATATATCCCCACCATCCCCAGGTAGAGAAGATAAGAGTTGAGATAATCTCTCGGCTGCAGCAGAAGCCACACCGGGAGCACCGAGGCAACGAAGGCATATCCCAGAAGGATAACTACCCACAGGTTATGGGATATTATGGGGAAGGGACGCTCAATCCCCACCCACAGAGTGAAGAACATCAGCACCAATCCTATTATTGACGACCACAAAAGGCTGGCCTTTTTTCGATAGACCAGATAGCCGATGAAAACCGCAATCAGCATCAAAGAGACCACCGGTATAACAGCCTCGGGGTACATTCGCTCGCCGCCTCCGCCACGGGTAAAAAGGGTGGCGATTATGGTGGCGA